>NZ_QCZG01000057.1 GCF_003097615.1 Pueribacillus theae | reverse complement strand
GCTGGCCAGTAACAAAGGCTTTCAGCCGTAGAGCAAACCACCCGTTCACACGGGTGGTTTTGATTAAAATGATGTTCACAAACTATGTTTCTATTCAAAAATTGGTATAATTGACACATAACATTAGAATGAAACAATAGGAGTTGAAAGCGTTGAACTATCTTACGCAAGCGACTCAACAGACGCCTGCATATATTATTTACTTGCTTGATATTAGCGCGTCAATGAATCAGAATATGCAAGCGGGCGGAACGGAAAAAAGAAGAATCGATGTGGTGACGACAGCCTTACATGCGGCGATTCGACAGATGGTCTTCCGTTCGACGAAGGGGAGCCGGCTGAGTCCGCGTTATAAAGTATCCATCTTGGCCTACAGTGATCATGTCTTTGATGTCCTCGGAGGAGTGAAAGGCATCGATGAAGTGGCTAAAATGAAGCCGCTCGATAACATTCAGACACAGCGGCTGACAAATACAGCGAAAGCATTTTCCGCTGCCGAAAAAATATTGCGCCAGGAACTACCCAACCTGGAAAAATGCCCCGCCCCGTTAATTTGTCATATGACCGACGGAGTATTTACAGGTGAGGACCCTGAACCGATCGTAAAACAAATCATGGAGATTGCCGTTCCGGACGGAAATGTCCTCGTTGAAAACATTTTTATTTCGGATGATATTTTAGCCGAGCCAATCAATGATTCAAAAAAGTGGCAAGGCATTATGCAGCATTCACCTTTGGAAGAAGAATACGGTGAGAAGCTAAAGCGGATGTCCAGCCCGCTTCCCGAAAGCTACAGGGAAATGATGCTTGAGACAGGATACAAAATTCAGCCAGGTGCGCTTATGATGCTTCCGGGCACAAATGCTGATTTGGTTTCTCTCGGCTTTCAAATGTCTGCTGCCACACCTGTTCGATAATGTAAGCAACTTCCATTTCGTTTAAGTAAGGGTTCGTCTTCTTTACGATTATGATAGAAAAGGAAGAAAGATTTTTAGTAAGCAGTCTTTTGAGTTTGATAGCTAAGCGAAAGAGCCTTGAGAGCGGTCATCATTGATTTTACTTTCAGTCGCTCGGGAAGGCCTCAAGCGTCTCATGGCCTGCTTGTCACACTCAAATTAACTGTGGTTAAAATTCTTTTATTCCTTACATAGATTGCTAAATTTGAGGTGAAGGCATGTTTTCTTATAAATGCAACCAAAAAGAAGAAACCCCAATCACACTATTATATGAAGACCCTTTTACTATAAAATATGGCTACGCAAGAGCTTCCGAAACGGTACAAATGAACGAACATGGACAAGATTATTTGGCATTTCGGGGTGACGTGAAATCCATTTCATTTGTCGTTTGTGACGGGGTCAGTTTATCTTTTTTTGGAGATGTGGCAGCTGAATTTCTTGCCGGAAAGTTGGTGGATTGGCTTGTGTCTCTTTCAAACGGTGAATTGCAAAAGAAAGAGGATTTGCTATTAAAGCTTACGGGATATCTTAATGGATTGGTTGAAGAAGGCAGCGAAAAAATAGCAAACTACCGTTTGCCAAATTCATTGCCGCCTCTTTTGAAAGATGTCCTTGAGGAAAAAAGAAAAAACGGCAGTGAAACGATGTTTGTCTGCGGGAGAGTCGACATTGAAAATCACATTACAAACAAAGCGAATATTTTTCTCGCATGGGCTGGTGACATACGCATCCGCTTCTGGAAAAATGATGAAGAAATAAAACCTCAAATCACAAAAGAGTTCAATACAAATGAAAGATGGTCTACGAAACAGGGGCTCATCTCGAAGGGATTGAAAGGGTTTAGCGCTGCAGATACAGATGATTGGATCAATCGAATCGCCGTTTATTCCGATGGGTTTGCTTCCATTGATTCACTCCCTGCCATTCCAGGGAAGGAACGCTTGCAACGTTTAATGAGAAAAAGCCATGAAATGCCGACGAGCGATGACCTTTCTTTCATTGATATTAGCTGGTAACGGAGTGATTTACTTGGAAAAAGTCATTGTCACATTTATACATAAAGGGTTCGAAAATGATATTGCCGTTCCAAATCAAATAGAGGGACAGAAGTTGGCAGGAGCCATTCATGAATGGCTTGGCAATGAAGATGAGTGGTCTCATAGCCTTCATGATTTGGAATACTCCTTTGATAATAAACATTGGTTTTGTCTTCAAAAGAATAAAACCCTCCAAGAGGTTGGAATTTGGGACGGTGCGTATATGCGGTTAAGCGATGGTATCGCTTCTGAGCTCCCAACAGAAAGCCAATTTGAAATGGACAACGATGAAGAAAATGGTTCGGAATATGAACACCATGAAGCGCCTGGCTACGCCTGGAGAATCATTGAGTAAAAACAGTTGTTCAAAAAGGAGTGTAACATGAGAAAATCACCATTTTTTACGCGATCGCCTCGTTTAAAACTACAGCTCCCAACCGGAAAAATCATTGTTCACAGGCCGAAGTCGGAACCAATGGAGCCTAAGTTTTCGATTGAAACGATGATCATTCCGATTTTCTTAACGATTGCAACGGTTGGCATTATGTACTACGTATCAAAAGTCGTGTTTGATAGCGCCAGATTTGCCATTTTTATGATGGCGATGAGCATCCCAATGCTTGGATCATATATTGCCACAATCGTGCTCCATTTCCGCAAGAAAAAGAAACATAAGCAAGAAGTGGCCCAGCTGCACCAAGACTACCTAAAGCAAATTGAACGGCACCATGAAGAAATAAAAGACATACAAAAACAACAGATCAAGTTTCTCCATGAAAATGATCCGAATCCCGATGCTTGCGTCCGGAGAATAAACGAAAGAAACAGTTCCCTTTGGGAACGGACCGTCTCTTCTGAAGACTTTCTTGCTCTTCGGATTGGGCTTGGGACGAGGCCGTTTAAAATTGACATTCACGTCCCGCAGCAGGATGGCTATGATGTCAATCCGCTTATTTCAGAAGCCCAAAAGCTTGAACAGGATTACCGGACACTCGCCAATGTGCCTGTCACGATTCCGCTCAAAGAAAAAAGGGTAGTTGGGTTAGTTGGAGAAAGGCAGGAGATTCTTGAACTGGCTCGTGTTCTTACGCTTCAGCTTGTGACACATCATTCACCTGAAGAAGTGAAAATTTCAACTGTCTATACCGAGCAAGAAAAAGAACAATGGAACTGGATGAGATGGCTTCCCCATACGTGGGATGAAAATCGGGAAAGGCGCTTTGTCGCTGAAGGAAGGGCCATGGCCCAAAAGTTGTTTGAGTCGCTTTATAGTACGTTAAACATCCGTAAGCTTGAAGGAGAGAAAGACAGCGATCTTCCACATGTTCCGCAATATGTCTTTTTCTTATCAAATTTAACGCTTCTTGAAGATGAATCACTTTTGCCGCTGCTTTTAAAACATGCGGATTCAGTTGGCGCAAGCACGTTTCTTATGGCTGCAAAGAAAGAATCGCTCCCGATGGAATGTGAATTAATTATTGAAGTGCAGGATGGTGCCGCTCAGCTTTATGAAACATTTGCTACAGATGAAAAAATGGAGTTCACAGGTTCGGAAAAAGTGGCACTCGATCAATTTTCTTTAAAAGATGCAGAAGCAATGGCCCGCCAGATTGCGCCGTTACGAATCAAGCAATCGATTGCCAGTGTGATTCCTAAAGTACTCACGTTTCTCGAAATGTACGGTGTTGATAAAGTGGAGAAGCTGAATGCTGCTTCCAAATGGAATGAAAACCGTTATCCGACAACCCTTCCGGTTCCAATTGGTGTGAGGGAAGGGAAAAAGCCGGTCTACCTAAACATTCACGATAAAATCGAAAAAAATGGCCACGGTCCTCACGGATTAATGGCGGGAACGACAGGTTCGGGTAAAAGTGAAGTGATTCAGTCGATTATCCTTTCTCTCGCGGCAACGTATCACCCGCACGAAATGGCATTCATGATTATTGACTATAAAGGCGGCGGCATGTCCAATACATTCGTTGGACTGCCACATGTTATCGCAACGATTACAAACTTAGAGGATCCGAATTTAATTAGCAGGGCAAAAATATCGCTCCGTGCGGAACTTGAACGAAGGCAAAAACTGTTTAACAAAGCAGGAAACATCCAGCATATTGATGAATATTTCCGCTCAGATTGGCGTGAAAAAGAACCGTTGCCCCATCTGTTCATCATTATTGACGAATTTGCCCAACTGAAAAAAGACCAGCCAGAATTTATGGATGAACTAATCAGTATCGCGGCAATCGGCCGGACACTCGGTGTCCATTTGCTCCTTGCTACACAAAAACCAGCGGGCGTTGTCGATGATAAGATTTGGAGCAACTCCCGGTTCAAAATTTGTCTCCGCGTACAGGACGAGAATGACAGCCGTGAGATGATTAAAATTCCGAACGCTTCAAATATAAACGTTCCTGGAAGAGCCTATTTCCAAGTTGGGAATAATGAGGTGCTCGAATATTTTCAATCTGCTTGGAGCGGGGCTGACTATCTCCCTTCGGTAGAAACGCAGATTGAAAAAGTTGAAATTGAGGAAATCAATCTGGACGGTTCATCTGAAAAGAAACAAGTAATCAAAGACGAGAAAGATACGAAACAAAAGCAAATTCAAGTACTCATCGAGTATTTTAAAAAGGAAGCGGAAAAAAACAACATCACGCCATTGCCGGGCCCGTGGCTTGACCCGCTGCCGGAACAGCTTCCATTGACAGAGCTCATTGAAATTGAAAAATGGTCCACCTCTTGGTGGGAAGATCATCATCATTGGCTCCATCCGACAGTCGGCTTGGTTGATGACGTCGAAAACCAGTCGCAGTACCCGCTGGAAATCGACTTGAATGAAGGACATCTCATCGTTTACGGAATGCCTGGATCAGGAAAAACAACATTTTTGCAGTCGCTGTTATTATCGCTCTTTTTCCATCATAAACCACAGGATGTGAACACATACATCGTTGATTTTAGCAGGCAAATGAATGAGTTTGCGAAATTCCCCCACGTAGGCGGAGTCGTTCGCGAGGAAGAAACCGAGAAAATGATGAGGCTGTTCAAATTTTTATTGAAGGAATTAGAAGTGCGCAAAGAACAATTTGCGAATGAAGGTGTCGGTTCATTAAAAAACTACCGCAGCATCACAGGAACAGACTTGCCGGCCATTCTTCTTGTTATCGACGGCTACCAGCGTTTTAAATCGACGTTTGACACGGAAAATGGGCAGCTGGAAATGATTTTACGTGAAGGGGCGACCTACGGCATCTACGCTATTGTGACAGCTAACCAAACGAATGATATGTTTGAGAGATTTCGGAACAATTTTCCGCTTGCTGTGTCGTTTGAACTTGCCGACCATACAGACTACTATTTTGCTGTGGGAAGACCAAGCTTTTCGACTTCCAACCTTCCAGAAGGGCGAGGCTTTGTAAAAGGGCAGACCCCTCCGCACATTTTTCAATGCATGCTTCCTTACGACGGAAACAATGAATTGGAAAAAATCCGTTTCATTCGAAGCTGGGCGGAAAAAATGCAGGCCGTTTGGCAAGGTGAGAAAGCAAAGCCAATCGCGATGCTTCCAGAGCTTGTCACATGGGAGCAGTTGTTGGAACAATGCTCTGAACAATGTGTTGAAAGAGAGCTTCCGTACGGAATCGATGTTGATGAATTGTCGCCGCAAACGATTCAATTAGAAGATGCAAACCATATCTTTATAACCGGCCGGGTCGAATCCGGAAAGACATCGCTGCTTCAAACATTTATTCTATCGATGGCATTTCAATATTCGTATCAAGACATTGATCTCTATTTAATTGAACTCGAACCAAAACGCAGAGGAATCATGAATCTAGCAAAATTACCGCAAGTAAAAGGGTATGCAACGAATCTTGCACAAACAAAAACACTGTTGGAAGAAGCTGTTCATATGGCAGAGGAACGGCACGAATCCGACATCACGATCGATTTTACGGATTTTGACGGGGAAGAAAGCAATTATCGCCCACTTGTCATTGTGATTGATGACGCGGAAAACTTTATGCAGCAAATCGGTATGGATTTTGATATAAAAGGATATTTGGAAAAATTAACTCAAAATGCCGGCGCGAAAAATATTCATTTTGTTTTAGCTGGTTCTCTAAACAGTATGAATGCGCATATGCACGAAATATGGTTTACAAACATTAAGAAAAAATATGTCGGATTTCTGCTCGGTTCCACGTTAAACAACGATCTCTATTTCTTTAATATGAGGCTTCCACATTCAGAGACCGATAAGGAATTGCCGGCCGGAGACGGTTATGTAATAAAAGGGAATCATATGAAAGTAAAAATTGCCTTCCCTTTTGAAAATGCAGACTCCCGCAGCCGCCTTTTAAATCGAATGATGCGAACCGAAACAGAAAAAGTAGAATAGTCATAGTAAAATCGAATCGGCTTCTTCGCCTCTTTTTGGAAAAAATAGGGCTTCAGGATGGTTCTTGCCAATTTCTATTCACACGGTGACAGTATTGTTCTATAGTGAACTTAACTTGCTTATAAAATGGTGTTCAAAAAGAAGGATAAAAAGAGCAAAGCTGGCAAAGAGATTCAACAGCCTGAACACTTTTTTAACAACTCTTAAAGGAGAGATAAGAAATGTCACTCAGAATTTTAGTAAGCCCTGAAGAACTGGAAGGAATTGCTCAACAATTTAGAAATGGCTCTGAAAACAGCCGTGCCCAAACACAACAACTTTATCAAGCGTTGCAATCTTTAGAAGGCAAATGGGACGGACAAACAAAAAAACGTTTCTTTGATCAATTTGAAGAGTCCCGCCGCCATATGGAGGCTTATGTTCAATTGCTTGATTCCATCGATCAAGAGCTTCGTGCAATTGCAAACCGCTTCCGCCAAGTTGACGCACAGTAATTTCCTGATGATGGAACAATCTCATTAGCTGGAAAAATGGATAAGTGAAAGACTAGTCAGGGCGATGACTGGTCTTTCATAGTTTACAGGAGGATAGACATGAGCTCCGCTAAAAATGTAGATACGTATCTTATTTATAGTGTTGCAAATGAAATCAGCGCAAACAGCAACCAAATTTCAAATATTCACATGCAGCTCAACCACTACTTGCAATCAGTCGATTCGGAATGGGATACGAAAAAAAAGCAAGCATTTATGCAAGCCTTTCATGAAACCCAAGCACAAATAAAAAGCTGTGCAAATTTACTCGAAGAGCTTGCTAATCAAATAAGGATGATTCCAAATAAAGTTGTAGTGGTTGATAAGTAATTTAGAGGTGAGCGACTATGCTAGTAAATCCTGACAAACTTCGACAGTTTGCCAAAAAGCTAAATAATGAAAAAAGTAATGTAGAGAAATCGTTAAGCGATACAAACCATCAAATGTCGAAGCTCGTCATCTCTTTGGCAAGCTCTGACGTTGTTTTAAAGGACGACTATTTTTTACAGCTGCACAGTTATGCAAAAGGCTCTTTAAACCAATTACAGAGTTCATTATCCAATTTACAAACAATGCTTGAAAGGGAAGCACACGCATTTGAAACAGCGGATCTATACAATTTTAACCTGCCTTGGCAGAGCGCTTTAACGAATATCGGTATCGCAGCAGCTTTCCAAAAGAGCGGTCTGCTGTATATTACAAGTTCACGGAAAGGCAATCATTACCTTTTTAAATACAATCGTAAAGTCGAACGCTTTTTGAAAGGGCGTATAGGGCCAAAATGGGCAAAGCTCAAAATACAAAGCTTTAACCGACTGATGAAAAGAATCAACCAAAGAGCCAAAGTGATTAAAAACAGCGGCGTTGGAGGCGTTAAGAAAGCAGGAGCTAAAGTAGTGAGAGCACAAGCGGTTACCTTGCCTGGCCAAGTTAAGAAAAAGATTTTCAAAGGTACGGGAACTGATTTAGTTATTAGCAAAGGAAAATTTATAACAAAGTTTGCAAAAGGGAATATGTTCCTAACACTCGGAGCGACAACTTTATCTGAAGTGGATACGTATAAACAACAGGTTGCAGCGAATAAGAAACGGTATACAGGAGAACGCCTTGAAGTAGCGAATGCAAGAGCAATGGGTGAATCGGGAAACCGGGTTTTCATGAAGACTGCCGGAGCGTTTGCCGGAGGAGCGGCTGGTGCTGCAATTGGCTCTCTTGCTGGTCCATTCGGAACGGTCGTTGGAGGTTTTGTAGGTGCTGCAATCGGCGAAGCTGTCGGAGGTTGGGCTGCAAAATACACGTCTGGATTCGCAGCAAATGTTGCAGAAAAAACGCGGGAAACCTTTAATAATGTGAAGAAAAGCATAGGCAGTGGCTTTAAGAAGGTTTTTTCATGGGGTAATTAAGCAGTTAATGGAGGACAAAGTATGATTCACCAACTTTCAGCGGAAGAATTAATCTTATCGTTTGTTTTAATCGATGAATATGATGCTGCAAAATTACTAAAGGATGAGATTTACGAGGAAGAGACGGAAGAAGTTTTTAATATTCGGCTCGACTCCGCGATGAATGGGCTGTTAGCGAAAGATCTTCTCATAGTAATCGACGATGAGACGGCAGAGCTGAAAGAAGACTATGTCAAAGTGTTGGAACTAATGCTTCGCGCTGATAAAGTTGTACGCTTTAGTCTTATCGAAAATGAAAAAGAAGCTGTGCGCGCGATCTATTTTAAGGATAATAAATCGTTGTTGCATGATTCCGTTCAGGGCGGGATCGCTCATCGAATTCGATATGTCAAAGATTGGAAAGAATGGTACAAAACATTCGTTGATGAAAAAGATCCTGAATCAGCCTCATTCCGTTTCGTGCTTCCAGAACGTGAGTTTGAAAACCTCCTTGAATTATGCAGGGAAGAGGAAATGCCGCACATTCATCAGCTTTTTCAAACAAATGTAAAAGATAAAAATATCGCGGCCCAGCTGGCAAAAGATTTTGCCGCAACAAAAGGAATGCTTGGCAGCATATTTATCACGGATTATGACAGCAGCCATACTGTTGATAAAGTTGTCAGTTATTTAGTTTTACAAGGTTCTGAACAAAATTGGCTGATTGATTACGATGAAAAAAAACAGGAAATGACGATTAAACCATTGCAAATCGAACGAGTTTTCAATTTCTAAAGAAACGAAGGGGGCTTAAGTGATTGGATTGGATAGATATCACTTATAATCGAAAGTCTCTATTCATAAAATTAATCGGTTCACTCATTCTCATTGCTATGGCGGTTGTTGCCTATTTCATTAGCGGTTTAACGAAAACAGAAGGGATTGTCTATCGCATTTGGATTGGTTTTTTGATTATCGCACTCATATTTTCCACTGCAACTTTTTTAAACTTTTTATTCCATACTATTATGCCTAAAAAAAGAATTTTGTTTTCGTTTAATGAAAAAGGAATTAAATATAAAGATAAGATCATTCCTTACGATGAAATTGAGGACATGTCATACGGTTTAGATGTTTCTCATATCGCAACAGCTTTTTGGCAAGGAGTCATTATCAATAAAAAAAACGAAGAAAAGTTTATCATCCCAACATATCAAGTTTTAA
This sequence comes from Pueribacillus theae, assembly GCF_003097615.1. Taxonomy (NCBI): domain Bacteria; kingdom Bacillati; phylum Bacillota; class Bacilli; order Caryophanales; family Bacillaceae; genus Pueribacillus; species Pueribacillus theae. The sequence continues at coordinate 7,635 of NZ_QCZG01000057.1, read as the reverse complement.
CAGATAAAGAGGTTGATACATTGATTTTTGAACCCATTGATAAAGCGAGATTTCCAGGAGATGTTACGTGAGCGATTGCCCCGTATTACAAAGTTGAACAACTTTATTAGGAGAACAAGATGGAAACACTTTCCTTTATTTTAATCATCATTGCGCTTCCAAATCTACTGTACGGGCTTTTATTTGTTATAAGCTTCAATGGAATTAAGAGAATTTTTGAAAGCATGGTTGAAGACGATTTTACAATCATTGTTACAATCGCAGCATTTCTATTTTTTGGACCGTCTTATTTTTTGGCTGCGTATTTTTATGGAAAAAATGGGTTTTTGGCACGTATTATCATGTTGCTATACAGTTTTGCTCTATTTATGTTCATTGGGTTTCTATTATAGCTAACATAACAGGAGTTAATGAAAGATGAGTTTTCAGCCTGAAGTTGGAGATACGCTACGTTTATTTAATAAAACTTATTCTTTTTCAAGACATCCGGCGGTAGAAGGGCTTGAAATGCCTTACGGGCAGGAGGGCCGCCAAGGAATCGTTTATCAATTGATCGAGGAAACGGCAAAAGAAAAAAAGCAAGCCGTTGCGCTTAAAGTGTTCCGAAATCGCTTCAAAAATCAACATCAAGTAGAGCTTTCAAACCGTATTCGCAAATATGCGGCCGTGTATGGCTTGTCCGCATGCTCTCGTGCCGTCATTGAAGAAGGGGATCATAAGAAGTTACTGAAGAAATACGGAGATTTACAATATTCCGTAATGATGCCATGGATCGAAGGGCCGACATGGGCTGATCTCGTTTTAGATGAAGAGCCTCTTTCGAAAGAAGACGCCTTGCAACTGGCATGTACTTTTGCCTATGTTTTAAAAGAAATGGAAGCATCAGAGCTGGCACATTGTGATTTATCATCAAGCAATGTGCTCATTCCGTTATTCGAAAAAAATAAACGCTCAACATACTTCGCTGATATAGAGCTTGTTGACGTTGAAGAGCTTTACGCTCCCGGTTTGGAAAGGCCGGAAATCGTGCCGACTGGTTCACCGGGCTACGCCGCGGCCTATGTAAAAGAAGGCATTTGGAATAAAAACGCTGACCGATTTGCAGGCGCCGTACTGCTCGCTGAGATGGCGACATGGCATGATGAATCGATCCGTAAAAATAAGGCAGATGACATCAGTTACTTTGCTGAGGATGAACTTCAAGCAGATTCAGAGCGTTACCGCCTCCTTTTGAATGCACTTGAACGCACATTAGGCCAAGCAGGAGAAGCCTTTTTCAAACAAGTTTGGCAAAGTGAAAAACCGGAAGAATGCCCATCTTTTTCCGAATGGTTCGCGCTTTTTCCCGCGGACATAAAATCCGCCGTGCTTCAACGCAAAAACGGATTATCAGGCGCAAAAAACGATTCGATTCACCAACTGGAATTACCGGTCGAACAATTGCTTGACATCGCTTCATTGTTTGAAGGGATTGGAAACAAAGAAGCTGCGATCCGTGAATACCATTACATCATTTCCCACTACCCGGATAAAAAAGCAATTGTAGAAGAAATTAAGCTGATTCTAAGTGAAGACGATAGAAAAATAGATTCAATTGAACTTGTTCCAGAAGATTACCTGAATGCCGCACAATTATTTGAGAGAACAGGGGACATTGATAAAGCCGTTTTACTCTATGAAAGGGCAATGTATATCCCGTCGACTCAATTTTCGGTAAGAGAAGAATTAAAAATCATTGTTGACGAACTAAGGGAAACGATTCGACAGCAAAAGGAAAAAGAGACGACTGAATCAAAACTAAAGAAAATGACAGCGGAAGGTGAACGCCAGGCCGAAAATCATGGTTCAGCTCGGCGTCCGTTACAGCCTGAATCAAAAACTCGTTTTTCCGAAAGGGTTAAACAATTTATTGTCAAAAGAAGAAAAATGCTCACCCTTATTACTGTTGCTGTGCTGCTTTTTTTTCTTGCAGGCTGGGCATACACTTATGCAAATGAGAAAAAGTGGGAGAAAACAGTTGATCTTGGGATTGAAGCTTTTAAAAATCGGGATTACGTAACAGCTGAGCAGCATATTCGAGAAGCGATTGCCCAGAAGTCGACAGCCGATCTACATAACAAGCTGGCAACCATTTTTATTAGCAGAAGAAACTATGAACAGGCGATTCAATATTTAAAAACAAACATCGAAAATAAGCAGATTCCACCATCGGATCAAGAGGCAAATTATTTAATTGGCCGCGCCTATTTTTTATTAAATGATTATTCAAATGCTGTGCAATATTATGAGCTGGCGAGAAAAGGAGATAAAAGCGACTATGCTCAAGATGTGATTCGCGATCTTGTTGTCAGCTACGGAAGGCTTGATCAATTTGAAAAAGCGAATGGACTGGTTGATGAACTTGAAGGCACAGATACAGAATCGAGCGCATTCATTCATAATTTAAAAGGCGAGCTGTCAGAACTGCAAGGGAAAGAGTCTGAAGCGGTGGCGGAATACAAACAGGCTGTCTCCCTCCAAAATGAGAATGAACGCTATATCCGAAATCTCGTTGATGCATATATCCAACAAAATAAAACAAACCAAAGCGGTGATAAAGAAAAAATCGAAACATACGAGGAAGCCATCTCTCTTATGAATAAGCTGCTTCGAAAAGACGGAGCAAATGTCAATCACTTAAACCGACTTGGACAGCTTTACTATGATTTTGGCCTTTTTTATGAGGCGGAGGATAACCCAAAAAGCAAAAACCTTTTTCAACAGGCATTGATTTCCTACAACAAAGTGATCGATCTTGGCATACAAAACGAAGATGTTTTGCTAAACATTGGGATCATCCAAAATAAGCTCGACCAAAAAGAAAAAGCTGAAAAAACATATGAAAGGGCGATTCAAAGCTATCCGGAAAGCGGACATGCCCATTTTGTTTTTGGTTTGTTCCAAATCCAACAAGAAAAATATGACAAGGCGCTCGTCTTATTAAAAAAAGTTGTGAAACTTAATCAAGATTCCTCGGAAGTGTCGATAGCAAATGAGCGTATAAAAGAAATGAAAGTTAGAGGATTAGTAAAATAGAGGGAGTGGAACGTAAAATGGAACCGAAAAAAATGCTGATTTATACGTCTCTAGGCATTTTTCTCGTTGGCGCAGGGGGGCTCTCAGCTTATCAATTTTATCAGAAAGAGCCAACAGCTACAAAAGTGGAAAACAAAGAATCCGAGAAGACGACAGATCTGCCAAAGGAAGAGGCGAAAACAGTAAAAACCGACAAAATCCGGTTGGACACAGATGACAATCAATTAATTGATGATAAAAGAGAAGAAACGGCCGCATTAGACACTGAAGAATCAACGCCAATTAAAGGCTTTTCGATTAAAGACACGGTGGACAATATTATCTATGTCCTCAATCCAAAAAAAGCAGAAGCTCGAAGTCCAATCGAAAAGCTCGGCGTCGACCCGGAGGACAGTGAGTTTCCGGAAGAAGAACCGAAGCTTCCTATAAATCCGGAAGATTTATTAGACGGTATTATTTCACCTAAGGATCCGGAACAACAGCTTGAAACCCCTGAATTGCCGCCTAACAACGGACTTCCCGAAGATGAGGATAAGCCCGGCGAAGGAAAGGAACCAGGAGAACCAAAACCGGAAGAACCAAAAGATCCTGAACATCCAAAACCGGATGATCCAGAAAAACCGAATACTCCTGAAGAACCTGGGCAGCCTGATCCAGACCCAACCGTCATTGATTTAATTGTTGATGGAGATACATGGGAGAAAGTCGAATATTACATCAAAGAAGAAGATTTTTATAATGTGATGTATTACGGAAAAAAAGCACAATCTGATGGTGAGATATTCAAGAAAACGGTCGAAAAATTTCTTCTTGAAATGATTGATAGTGAACTGAATCTAAATACTCAAGAGCAGCAGCTTTTTGCGTCACTCTCTTTCGAAGATCCAAGATTAAATTACTATCAAAGGATGTTACGTGATTCCTTGTTTAAGGAATTCGTGCAAAATGAAATAAACATCTATATTACTCGTAATGAAGGCGAAGGGGATAGTAAGAATGATGCAGATGACGCGAAGCAAGTAGTTTATTACGTTGGAAAATACTATGAAAACCAAAAAGGCCCTAAAAAACAACTTGATCTCACTGAAGATGAGAAAGAGCAACTTAAAGGTGCAGGAGAGCTTTTAGTAGAAGGGGCGCAACTTGAAGATGATGAACAAAATGTGGAAAGGATCGTTGAGGCTTTAAATAAAGCTCAAATCGCAATTGAATACGCACCAAAAGTGAAAGAAGAGGCCGAAGAAGCAAAAGAAAAAGCGATGGATCAATTGGTGGACAACGTTCACTCTAAGGGTCAAGAAGCCGAAAAAGAAGGGCAAGACAATAAGGAACAAAAAGACGAAGAGATAACGAACAACAAAGATCCAGAGGGTTCAGATCCTGTATCAGAAGAAGAGCAGGACAGTGAACAAATGGAGAAAGAACAGCCGAAAACGGATCCGTTATTGGAAAAAGCCGAAATTGCAGCGAGTAACGGTGAATTAACGAAGGCGGTTATGCTTGCCTCCGAATCTTTGTCAAAAGGAAAGCATGATGCTAGGCTAAAACTTGATGAATATGCACGTAAGTTATTCAACGCTTCCAAAGGAGCCAAAGGAGATAAACGAGACAAGGCTGAACAAGCGTTTGAAGTATTAAGCACAACAAATGGTGTCCCTAGAAACATCTCTAGCCAAGCTTTTAACGAAAAGAAAGCGATCTCCTATGCGAAAAGGGCCGAAGAAAAGTTAAATGGAGTGGAGAAAAAGGACATCCAGACACAACAAGCAATTTACCGAGAAGTCGTGAATAACAAAGCCTATATTTCTCCAGATAAAGTTAATATCGCGGAAAAAATGCTTAAAGAAATCAATATTTATCAAGCTGCGATGAAACAAGCTTCATCAAGTGACATTGATCAAGCGATCCGCGTGTTAGACCAAGCACTTAAAGAGGTGGAGAATAATACGTTGAAAAAAGAGCTTAAAGCGAAAAGGGAAGAGCTGTCAAACAAACAGAAGAAGATAGCTTCTAACCTTGAAGAAAAAGAGAAAAAAGATACTTTAAGCGATACGGTATCAGAAGAAAACAACGGGAAATAGAACAAAGAAAAAATATTTTTTGTCTATGAGCTGCCTTTTGATAGGCAGCCTTTTTTCGCCATTCATGATTAATATCCGAATATAAACTTAAATAATTAATCCAATGTTCGTATTTAAAATTGACTCCCCCCATAACCCCTGTTAAAATAAAAGTCGACAAAAATATATCTTTTTCGTCGTATAATTTCAGGGATAGGGCCTGAAAGTTTCTACCAAGCTGCCGTAAATTGCTTGACTGCGATTTTTAGACTAAAGAAAAGCATCTATATAAAATGGACAAAAGATTTTAATAGCAGTTTTTTGAGTTTGGTTAGCTAAACGAAGAGAACCGAAGAGCGGTCAACATGGCTTTTGCTTTCAGTCGCTCGGAAGGTCTCGAAGTATCTTGAATGCATCTTTGCCAAACTAAAACCAACTGTGTTTAACATTCTTTGGTTCAACGTATAGATATTGATCTTTTGTCTTTCATTGTATTCAGCGTTTCCGGCAAATTGTTGGGACGCTTTTTATAATTATTTAGGAGGTAAGTGATGAAACGCTATTTCATGTTCGATGAGATGGGAACGAATTATAAGCGTGAAACGATTGGCGGTATAACAACATTTTTGGCAATGGCTTATATTTTATTCGTAAATCCGTCTGTTTTATCGCTTGAATCTATTCCGGATTTGCCTGAAGGGATGGGAATGGATAAAGGTGCTGTATTTACCGCAACAGCGATAGCTGCTGCAGTTGGTACGCTATTCATGGGAATCATTGCAAAATATCCGATCGGGTTGGCACCTGGAATGGGGCTCAATGCCTTTTTTGCTTTTACAGTTGTGCTTACAATGGGCATCCCTTGGGAGACAGCTTTATCGGGGGTTCTTGTTTCTGGAATCATTTTTATTCTTTTAACACTGACAGGACTTCGTGAAAAAGCAATTAATGCGATTCCGGCTGAATTAAAATATGCGGTTGGAGCGGGGATTGGACTTTTTATTGCCTTTATTGGCTTTCAAAATGCTGGGATTATCGTAAGTGACGAAGCGGTTCTCGTTGGATTAGGCGATTTAACGAGCGGAAATACACTGCTTGCCATTTTTGGTGTTGCAGTGACAGTGGTGCTTCTCGTTTTAGGAGTAAAAAGCGGTGTGTTTATAGGTATGATTGTTACGGCTATTACTGGTATGCTTGTTGGCTTGATTCCATGGCCTACTGCTATTGTTGGTAGCGTACCAAGCTTGGAACCAACATTTGGTGTTGCGTTCTCTCATCTAGGTGATATTTTTACGCTTCAAATGCTTGTTGTTATTTTAACCTTTTTATTCGTAGACTTTTTTGACACTGCTGGTACGCTTGTTGCTGTTGCGAATCAGGCAGGGCTTTTAAAAGATAATAAATTGCCTAGAGCGGGAAAAGCGTTGTTTGCCGATGCTTCAGCTACAGTGGCCGGAGCGATTGTAGGAACATCAACAACAACCTCTTATGTCGAGTCAGCTTCAGGCGTTGGCGCGGGTGCTCGAACTGGCTTTGCATCAGTTGTAACGGCATTGCTCTTCTTGCTTGCGCTCTTTTTCTCACCGCTTCTTTCAGTTATTACATCTGCGGTTACGGCGCCTGCCTTAATTATTGTAGGGGTAATGATGGTTTCATCGCTTAAAAATATAGATTGGGATCGTTTTGAAATTGCCGTGCCGGCATTTTTAACGATTATAATTATGCCGCTTTCCTATAGTATTGCAACAGGGATCGCTGTCGGATTTATTTTTTATCCGATTACAATGATAGCAAAAGGCCGCTGGAAAGAGATTCACCCAGTCATGTACGGATTTTTTGTGATTTTTATCCTTTACTTTATATTCCTTGCAGGCTAACCTAATGATTAAAGCGAAAAGAACTTGTCCTTTTTCTTTTTAAGGATAAGTTCTTTTTTTGTTCATATCGTTTCATATAATAGAAATCTATATTATGCTAAGATATGAGATAAAGATTTCATTTATTATAGAAAGGATTGTCATAATGGGAGAAAAAAAATCCGGCTTTTCACTTGCGAAGTTTATTATCCTTATTTTGATCATTCTAGTTGTATATGTGACCGGTTACTATATGTGGGCAGCGATTGATTTCTTCTTCTAAAAAAGTGATTGACTTTTAGAAAATACCGTGATAAATTAAGAAGCGTCGTTTCAAGAACTTCTGAAAAACTTTTTAAATATATTTGACTTTGGATTTCATACATGTTATAATAATAAAGTCGCCTTTGGGAGCGACTGGAATAAAATCGTTCTTTGAAAACTAAACAAAACGCCAAGCGAATGAAACAATACATGAGCAACAACCCTTTGATAATATTGATTATTGGATAACAAGGAAGGCCGACTAAGTACGAAACGTCCTGTTTCAACGTCGGCACTTGTACATCCATGTACTTCGGAGAGTTTGATCCTGGCTCAGGACGAACGCTGGCGGCGTGCCTAATACATGCAAGTCGTACGAC
>NZ_QCZG01000056.1 GCF_003097615.1 Pueribacillus theae | reverse complement strand
TTGATACATCGCTGAAAGCTTTCCGGAACCATACGCCTAGCGTATGGTTTTCTTTTCACAAAAAAAAACGACGCTTTGATCGGCGTCGTTGGTTACATCGCTGTTTTCAATTTGCTTGTCAATATATTTGTCAAATCTTGAATGGCAACTGGCGCATCTTCGCCTTCTGCAATGAGCAACAGCTCTTTTTCTTTCATGGTTAGGAACAGGGAAACGGTGCTCGGTAATTTTTTACTGTCCACTGTTGTGCCATTATAGTGTATGTAGATGTTGCTTTTATATTTTTTTGCTTCTTCAACCCACTTAATAGCTTCTGTTAACCCCATTTTTATCATGAAAGGAATACGATTTGATATGATTTTTCTCATTTGAATCCTCTCCGTTTTACTAGTCTTTGAAACTATTATTCCCAACAAAAGGATTTTTTAAACAGAGAAGGATCTTTTTAAAAATAAAAACAGCACAACAGGAAATTCCCATTGTGCTGTAAAGCTTATTCAGCGGAGTAAGGCAATAACGCCATTTGGCGTGCGCGTTTGATCGCACGGGTTAATTGCCGTTGGTATTTCGCGCTTGTCCCAGTCACACGGCGAGGAAGAATCTTTCCGCGTTCAGAGATGAAGCGTTTTAGCAAATCGACATCCTTATAGTCAATGTACGTAATGTTATTCGCCGTAAAAAAACACACTTTCCGGCGACGTCCTCTTCGTCCTTGACGAGCCATAAATAGCCCTCCTTTTCAATAAATTAAAACGGTAGATCATCATCAGAAATATCGATTGTCTGTCCGTCATTTGAAAAAGGATCGTTATCCATTAAATCCTTTCTCTCATTTTTTCGTTCGTTCGGGCTTGGATATCCTTGTTGTCCAAAATCAGAGAAATTCTCCCGATTTTGTGAATTCTTTGGTTCCAAAAATTGCACGCTTTCCGCCATTACTTCGGTTACATAAACACGCTGCCCCTGATTATTTTCATACGAACGCGTTTGCATACGTCCATCCACTCCGGCCAAGCTGCCTTTTTTCAAGTAATTTGCAACATTCTCAGCTTGTCTGCGCCAAACGACGATATTTATAAAATCAGTTTCACGTTCCCCTTGCTGATTTGTAAAAGGCCGATTGACCGCCAGAGAAAAGTTGGCCACAGCCACACCATTCGGTGTGTAACGCAATTCAGGATCTCTCGTTAAACGACCGACAAGAATAACACGATTAATCACCCGAACCCCTCCCGATTTAAATACTTTATTATTCGCCGGGACGAATCGCCATAAAACGAATAATATCATCGCTGATTTTCGCTAAACGATCGAATTCTTCGATCGCTTCAGGCTTGCTGTTTACCTCGAGAACAACGTAGTAGCCTTCACGGAAATCATCAATTTCGTACGCAAGGCGTTTCATTCCCATTTCGTTTACTTTCTCTAATTCTGCACCTCTGTCAGTTAAAACGGTGTTAAAGCGTTCAACTAACGCTTTTCGCCCTTCTTCATCCAAGTTTGGACGAATGATGTACATGATTTCGTATTTACGCATGTCGCGTCACCTCCTTATGGCCTAAGCGGCTCCTTGAAAAGTTGGTTCTTCTTTCTGATCCCAATTGCAAGTCTCAAGGAGCAAGGAGTAATATTCATTACTCACATCTTGATATTATAGCAATTTGATAGGCTAGAAGCAAACTTTTTTATACGTTAAATCTAAAATGAATGACGTCCCCGTCTTGTACGACGTATTCTTTTCCTTCAAGGCGGACTTTGCCTTTTTCTTTGGCAGCAGCCATAGAGCCGGCTTCAACTAAATCATCATACGAGACGACCTCTGCCCGGATAAATCCGCGTTCAAAGTCTGTATGGATAATTCCCGCTGCTTGCGGAGCTTTCGTTCCTCGCCTAAATGTCCAGGCCCTTACTTCCTGTACACCCGCTGTAAAGTACGTAGCTAAACCGAGCAAGCTGTAAGAAGCACGGATTAATTGGTCAAGACCCGCTTCTTCAATTCCAATTTCCTCCAAGAATGCTTGTCTTTCATCTCCATCAAGCTCAGCAATTTCGGATTCAATTTTTGCACAGATGACGATAACTTCAGCGTTTTCCGCTTTAGCATATTCTCTTACCTTTTGAACGTATTCATTTTCACCACCATCAAGCAATCCCTCTTCACTTACATTTGCTGCATACAGGACTGGCTTTATCGTCAATAAGTGTAAACCATGAATCATTTTTTCCTCTTCTTCATTCAATTCAACACTGCGGGCCGGCAATTCATTTTCAAATGCCTTTTTAATCTTTGAGAGCGCCTCAAATTCAATCGCTGCCTGTTTGTCTTTTTGTTTAGCCAGCTTTTCGGCACGGCCAATTCTTTTATCAACCGTTTCCATATCGGCAAGAATGAGCTCAAGATTAATCGTTTCAATGTCAGCAATCGGATCTACCGTCCCCGCGACATGCGTTACATTTTCATCTTCAAAGCAGCGGACAACATGTAAAATCGCATCCACTTGGCGGATATGGGATAAAAATTTATTTCCAAGGCCTTCCCCTTTGCTTGCTCCCTTAACGATACCTGCGATATCTGTGAATTCAAACGCTGTAGGAACCGTTTTTTTTGGCTGAACAAGCTCTGTTAATTTTTGCAAGCGGCGATCAGGCACTTCAACGATGCCAACATTCGGATCGATCGTACAAAAAGGATAATTCGCCGCTTCCGCACCGGCCTGTGTGATCGCATTAAACAACGTTGATTTGCCAACGTTAGGGAGTCCTACAATTCCAGTCGTTAAAGCCAATACGTACACTTCCTTCCATCTGTTCCTAACCTTCTCTATTATAGCACGGGGCTCCTGCAAGACGATCTCATCTATTCTTCGGCGTTATGCCGCTCGATCACCTTTTTCATTTTTCTTGTAAATTCTTTCCTCGACATGAGCACGCTATGGTCACAGCCTGTACATTTGATCCGGATATCCGCTCCAAGCCGAATGATTTGCCAGCGATTTTCGCCGCATGGATGCGGCTTTTTCATTACAACAATGTCATTCAAATCAAACGTTTTGTCCACCACATTCATTCCCTCCAGCTTCATCGTTCCAAAAATACGGCGAAAGTTTTGAAACCTTGCTTTAGAACTTCTGCCTGTCCTTTCCCTATTTTAAAGTTCAGAGCGTCCCTTTGCAATCGGATAGAATAGAATGGCCGCCAGTAAATAAAGATTAAGAATGCCATATAACGGGTATAAGAACGCTACTAAATTAGAAAAGCCAAAAAATGTGAGCGGCAGCATCAACATCGTCAATATAAAAGAGAACAGCCACCAAGGCAGATTCAATGTATTGTTAAGCCTGCTTGTGAGCCCTAATAGTCCGGATACGGCTGTCGTATAAATGGCAAACCAAAGCAAAATTGTCATGATAATGGCCATAAAAGAAGGATAATGCTTCAAAATGGCGAACAAAGGAATTTCAAAGAACAGCAATTCATCTGCCACTTGGATTAAAGCATGATTGTATAAAAAAGAAAGGCCTCCCAGCACAATTGCGCTTCCGACACTGGCGATCCAGATTTCACCAGGATGCTTCACCTTTGATCCGATCGCTGCAAGCACTGCGACAAGCGGAAGAATATTCAATGAGGTAAACGTAAACCCAGCAGGCCAATTTGATTGCTCGTGAAAGTTAATTGAAAATGAAGCGTTTTTCATCATTAAAAAAAGACAAATCGTTACGAAAAGGAGGATAACAAGGCCGGGAATCAGAAGTGCATTCATCGCAACGACGCCTTCTGTATTCCAAAAAAATAAAATAACTACGAGAAAACAACTTATCACAATACCAACGAAATAGGGCACCTTAAAAGCTTCGAGGGCAGCTCCACTTCCGGCGTACATCACCGCGGTTGTCGTGAACAAATACATCATAATCATAAAGTCGTAGAGTACCGCCATTCTTTTTCCTAAAAGCGTTGTCAAAACCGGCAAGTAATGATTCGATTGGCTTTCATAGCTAACACGCAAAATCACATGGCAGCAAAGCATAAATAAAATGACAAAAATGCCGATGGCCAGTACACTTTCATGGCCAAAAAATTGCCATAGTTCTCTTCCTGAGGCATAGCCAGCCCCAATCGTCGTTCCCAAAATTAAAAATAACCATTTCATTCCCGCTTGCCACATCAGGTGTCCCCCTCCACATCATGTATAGAAGACAGCATATCGCCGTATACTGTTACTACTATTACAAAGGAGAGGTTCCTATGAATCTTCATGACAAAGTCTTAAAAAAGAAAACCAAACCACTTCGCATCCATCATGAAGAGAACCATGCAAATTCCACTTTTTCAAGCTATCTAGATTCCCTTATACCGAATTCCGAATGCCCAATTGTTATCGTTTGCATTGGAACGGATCGGTCAACAGGCGATTCCCTTGGCCCACTCGTAGGCACAAAACTTAAAAACCGTTTTCCCGGTTACAATATATATGGAACGCTGCAATCACCCGTTCATGCAGTTAATTTGCAAGAAACGTTACGAAACATTGAACAAAAATACCGGAATCCATTCGTCATCGGAATCGATGCCTGCCTCGGTAAACTTTCGAGCATCGGGTTCGTATCGGCAGGAATTGGGCCTGTAAGACCGGGTGCCGGCGTCCATAAACAGTTGCCTGCGGTAGGTGACATCCATATTACGGGAATCGTAAATGTAGGTGGTTTTATGGAGCATATTGTTTTGCAAAACACAAGGCTGCACCTCGTCATGACAATGGCAGATTTCATCGCGGATGGCTTATTTCTTTCACTTTATAAACGAAAACCGAAGGGATTCAAAAACGAAATGGTTTCATCTTAAAAGCCTTTCCCGATTAAAAATAACCGGTTATTTCAGTTAATGCTTGAATGAGAACATCAATCTCTTCTTTCGTATTTGCAAACCCAAAACTAACCCGAATCAGGCCGCCTTCAATGGTTCCAAGCTCTTCGTGTGCCATTGGCGAGCAGTGCAAACCGGCTCGAACTGCAATACCGTAATGCTGATCCAAAATCATTGCGATTTCATGGCTATCGATTCCTTCAATCGCAAAAGAAACGACACCAATTCTTTGCTTTGATTGACCAGGGCCGTACAATCGAACGTTTCCAATCGTTTGCAAGCTCTCAATACAGTAGTTTGCAAGGTCTGATTCGTGTTTTGCAATCGCATCTAACGTCCGTTCTTTTACGACTTTGACTCCTGCTAACAACCCGGCAATCCCAGGTGTATTTAATGTCCCGCTTTCAAATTTATCTGGCAAAACGCCTGGCTGCTCAATCTGTTCAGAATGGCTCCCCGTGCCGCCGTGGATAATTGGAGCCAGATCCATCTTTTCATTCAGTAAAAGGGCACCTGTTCCTTGAGGCCCCAATAGCCCCTTATGGCCTGGAAACGCAAGCATATCAATGCCGAGTTCATCCATGTTTATCGGCAGGACACCTGCTGTTTGCGAGGCATCGACCAACAAAGTGAGCCCATGTTTTTTTGCAAACAAGCCAATTTCTTCGATCGGCAGGATGTCGCCTGTGACGTTTGAAGCGTGCGTGACAGCGATAAATTTCGTATTGTCCTCCAAAGCGTCCTCCCATTTTTCTTCGTGAAATCCCCTGTTAGGTGACAAATAAGTGACTTTAATTCCTTTTGATTTCACACATGCTTCAAGCGGCCTGCGCACTGAATTATGTTCATAAACCGTTGCAATGACATGGTCGCCTTCTTTAAATGGAAATCCTTTAATTGCTTGATTGAGGGCCATTGTGGCATTTTGGTAAAATAAGACATGGTTCTTATAAGATAAACCAAAAAACAAAGCGAGTTCTTTTCTAGCTTCATTAATGATGGCAGCTGTTCTTTCTGCCAATGCATGGGCCCCTCTTCCAGGGTTTGCCCCATACTCCGTTAATGCTTCCACAACAGCTTCGACTACCTTTTTAGGTTTTGGAAACGAACTTGCAGCATTATCAAAGTAAATCATATGATCCCCCTTAAAAAAAATTCCCAATTGGCGAACATTTAACAACCAAAAAGAAAAACCACCTTACCGATGGTTTAGCGTCTTCTATCTTTCTAATAAGCCGAGTATTCTTTTAAGCTCATCGTTGGAGGAAAATTCAATTTCAATTTTCCCTTTGCGCTTCATTTTTTTTATTGTGACAGCCGTCCCGTATTTTTTTTGTAACGCAGTTTCCTTTTCAACGAGGAAAGGTTCTTTATTTTGCTTTGTTGCAATTGTTTCACGTGGAACATTTTCGTTTAACTGCTGGACGAGTTTTTCTAATTCGCGGACGTTTAATTGTTCTTTAATCGTTTTTTGAACGAGAGCATTCAATTTTTCTTTTGATTTCAGTCCTAGAAAAGCCCTTCCATGCCCCATCGTCAATGTGCCATTTGCAATAAATTCAAGGATATCGGGAGCTAAATTAAGCAATCGAAGGTGATTAGCAATATGGGGCCGGCTTTTTCCAACTCGTTTTGACAGTTCTTCTTGCGTATAGTTTAATTCTTGCATTAATTTTCGATACGCTTGCGCTTCTTCAACAGGATTTAAATCTTCCCGCTGCAAATTTTCAATTAATGCTATTTCCATCATCTGGTCATCCGTTAACTCTTTAATAATAACTGGTATTTTCTTTACATTTGCAGCTTTAGCGGCACGAAACCGCCGTTCTCCAGCGACGATTTCATAGCCTTTCACACTTTTTCGGACGATTAAAGGTTGTATAATTCCATGTTCAGCAATCGATTGACTTAGCTCGTTTATCGACTCTTCAACAAATGTTTTTCTAGGTTGGTATGGATTCGTTTCGAGTTCATTTATTTTGATTTCTTTCACCGCATCATTCTCTTCTTGCGGTGGAAAAAACGCCTCAATCCCTCTTCCGAGCCCTCTAGCCACTCACGACCATCTCCTTTGCAAGTTCTAAATAAAACTCGGCACCTTTTGAACGGGGATCATAGATGATTATCGGCTTCCCATGGCTTGGCGCCTCACTTAACCGCACATTTCTCGGAATGATTGTTTTATACACTTTATCTTGAAAATATTTTTTTACTTCATCAATGACTTGAATCCCCAAGTTTGTTCTCGCATCAAGCATGGTGAGAAGGACGCCATCAATCATTAAATTTTTATTTAAATGCTTTTGGACAAGCCTGACCGTATTTAATAATTGGCTCAATCCTTCAAGCGCGTAATATTCGCATTGGACAGGGATTAATACGGAGTCAGAGGCTGTTAAAGCGTTTAATGTTAAAAGCCCAAGGGATGGTGGGCAGTCAATAATAATATAATCATATTGATTATCAAGCTTAGCCAACGCTCGTTTTAATCGGATTTCTCTCGATATCGTTGACACCAATTCTATTTCAGCGCCTGCGAGTTGAATCGTTGATGGAATCACATCAAAGTTTTCAGTATTTGTTTTTTTTATAACCGAAGCTGCATCAACATCATCAACAAGAACGTTATATATGCTCTCATCCACCTCCCCTTTATCAATCCCTACACCGCTCGTTGCGTTCCCTTGCGGATCGATATCGATAAGCAGCACTTTCTTGCCTATATGTGCAAGACAAGCGCCTAAATTGACAGAAGTCGTTGTTTTTCCTACTCCGCCTTTTTGATTAGCTATTGCTAGCGTTTTTGTCACAACGTCACCTTCCCACTCGTTCCTCATCAATTTCTTTTGTTAGACTTTTTTAATGACAACGCTCATTAATCAACATGTAGCGGGATAATGTTATCCTGAAGAGAACCTTTTTTCCGTAAGGAAAACCCGCTTCTCGAAAGTAAATCGTACCCGCGGGATGATTAATAGTATTGTTTAATAGAGTTTTTTAACAGGAGCTTTTCATCCTGTTGTTTTTCTCTTTCTATTATTTTTTTGGTATGCGAATCAAGAATTGGTAATAGTCTTCATGATTTTCTTCTTCCATTTCAATCGAGATGCCAGTATCTTTTATCATATTCATCGATTGTCGAATGGTATTCACTGCAATTCTCGTATCTTTGCTAACTGCTTTTCTCGTATTCTTTGTTTTTTTCTTATCGCCTTCAAGGAAACTTTTCACTTTGTCTTCTGTCTGTTTTACATTTAATTGGTTTTCAACAATCTCATGTAACAATTGGACTTGTTTTTCTTCATTTTTTAATACGATTAGTGCACGGGCATGGCGTTCCGTTATTTCTTTATTCAATAATGAATCTTGCACTTGTTTTGGCAGTTTTAGTAGACGAAGCTTATTAGCAATCGTCGACTGTCCTTTCCCCAACCGTTGTGCGAGGCTTTCCTGTGTCAGCCCATGAATTTCGATGAGTTTAGCATACGCAACCGCTTCTTCAATCGCTGTTAATTCTTCACGCTGCAAATTTTCAATGAGAGCGACTGATGCTGTTTGAGAATCGCTAAATTCCCTTATAATGGCAGGTATCGTTTCCCAGCCTAGTTTTTGTACCGCACGCCATCTTCGTTCCCCGGCAATGATTTCATATTCTTCGTCTTTTCCGTCTATTTTTCTAACAATAATCGGCTGGATAATACCATGTGTTTTAATGGTTTGAGCCAATTCTTCAATTTTTTCATCAACAAAAACAGTCCGAGGCTGATAACGGTTTGGAGTAATTTTTGAAATCGCTAATTGTACAACTTCATCTTTCTTTATTTCTCTTTCTATTTCTTTTTCTCCCAAACCAAAAAGGCGAGATATGGAAGATTTCATAAGCTTCCACCCCCTTAAAGAAGGTAATTTACAGGTAACGCGCAGTTCAATCCTATTATCTATTATTCTCTCACACTTATTTGTTTCCTGCTAGTTCTTCACGGACAAAAAAATAACGAAATGTTCCACGTGGAACATTCCGCTTTTATTCCTTCTCTAGAGCGGTTCTTTATTTGGCGTGCCTGGTTTACGTGGATATTTTTTTGGTGTTCGCTTTTTTTTCGTGATGAGCAAAAGATTCCGATCGCTTTTTTCGAAAGGAAGTTCTGTCGTTATTTTATCTGTAATTTCTCCTCCTAATAAAGAAATCGCGTGTTCTGCCTCGGAAACTTCTTCTGTGATTCTCGGCCCTTTCATGACGAGAAAAGTGCCTGTTTCTTTTACTAAAGGCAAACAAAGCTCGCTTAACACGGATAGTTTTGCCACGGCTCTTGCTGTAACAAGATCGAAAGCTTCCCGAAATTTTGGGTTTCGGGCAAATGTTTCTGCCCGATCGTGGTAAAGAGCAACTTTTTCTATTTTTAATTCATTGACGAGATGGTTTAAAAATGTAATCCGCTTTTTTAATGAATCAACGATTGAAATGTTTAAATGCGGATAGCAAATTTTTAATGGAATGCTCGGAAAACCGGCTCCGGATCCGACATCACAAACAGTCGTTATTTTTGTAAAATCACAAGCGAATGCAGCACTCAGCGAGTCAAAAAAATGCTTTTCATACACTTCATTTTTTTCAGTGATTCCAGTTAAGTTCATTTTTTCGTTCCATTCAATGAGCGTTTCATAATACGTATTAAATTGCTCAAGCTGCGTATTTGTAAGGGAAACTCCCTTTTTTTCCAAAAGCTGCTGAAATTGCTGTTCGTTCATGTTATCCCTCATTATTTTGCTATTTTTGCAATTTTTCCTTGTTCGATATAGACAAGCAAAATTGAAATATCGGATGGGTTAACACCTGAAATGCGGGAAGCTTGGCCAACCGACAATGGGCGGACTTTATCGAGTTTTTGTTTTGCTTCTGTCGCAATTCCTCCAATGGCATAATAGTCAATGTCAGCAGGGATTTTCTTATCATTCATTTTTTTCATTTTTTCAACTTGTTGCAGCTGTTTGTCAATGTAGCCTTTGTATTTGATTTGAATTTCAACTTGTTCTTTCACATCTTCTGGAATCGTTTCATCACTTGGCACAAGCTGCTCAATCATTTCATAGTGAATTTCCGGCCGTTTCAAAAAATCAGCTGCTTTTACACCGTCGGTTAAAGGCTTTGCTCCAACGGCTTCTATGAGTTTATTTGTTTCTTCATTTGGCTTTATGACCACTGATTTGAGCCGTTCGATTTCCCGTTCAATATTTGCTTTTTTCTTAAGAAAACGTGTGTAACGTTCTTCAGAAATCAACCCAACTTCATAGCCTTTTTCGGTCAAACGCAAATCACAATTGTCGTGGCGCAAAAGCAAACGATATTCTGCACGCGAGGTGAGCAAGCGATACGGTTCATTCGTCCCTTTTGTGACGAGATCATCGATTAAAACACCGATATATCCGTCAGAGCGATCTAAAATAAACGACTCTTTTCCTTGGGTTTTTCTTACCGCATTGATGCCGGCAATAATCCCTTGTGCGGCAGCCTCTTCATATCCACTCGTTCCGTTCAACTGCCCAGCCGTGAAAAGCCTCTCAACTTTTTTTGTTTCAAGTGATGGCCAAAGCTGTGTAGGTACAATCGCATCATATTCAATCGCATATCCAGCCCGCATAAATTCCGCCTTTTCAAGTCCTGGGACAGATGTGATCAGTTTTCGCTGTACATCTTCCGGCAGGCTTGTTGAAAGTCCTTGAACGTACACTTCTTCTGTATTTCTGCCTTCAGGTTCAAGAAAAATTTGATGGCGCGGTTTATCATGAAAACGCACGATTTTATCTTCAATTGAAGGACAATAGCGTGCGCCTGTCCCTTCAATGGCACCGGAATACATCGGAGAACGATGTAAGTTTTGATTAATGATTTCATGGGTTTCCGGGCTCGTATATGTGAGCCAGCAAGGCAATTGATCCGTTATAAATTCAGTTGTTTCGTAAGAAAAAGCCCTTGGTTCCTTGTCCCCTGGCTGGATTTCTGTTACAGAATAATCGATTGTGTTTTTGTTTATCCTTGGAGGCGTTCCTGTTTTAAACCTGACTAATTCAAAACCTAAGTCTTGCAATGCATACGATAGATTAACAGATGGCTGCATATTGTTTGGCCCGCTGTCATACGCAAGTTCACCTATGATTATTTTTCCGCGCAAATAAGTCCCAGTTGTAATAACAACGGCAGAAGCATAATATTCGGCTCCGGTTTTCGTTACGACACCTTCGCAAACACCGTTGTTCACGATTAAATCTTCAACCATTGCCTGCCTTAATGTTAAATTCTTTGTGTTTTCAAGCGTTTTTTTCATTTCCATTTGGTACATGACTTTGTCTGCTTGTGCCCGAAGCGCCCTTACAGCCGGGCCTTTGCCGGTATTTAACAGCCTCATTTGGATATGGGTTTTGTCGATATTTTTGGCCATTTCACCGCCGAGTGCATCAATTTCACGGACGACGACCCCTTTCGCTGGTCCTCCAACTGACGGGTTGCAAGGCATATACGCGATGGCATCAAGGTTTAAGGTTAAGCAAAGCGTGTTCGCTCCCATCCGGGCGGCAGCGAGCGCAGCTTCGCAGCCCGCATGGCCTGCGCCGACAACGATAACATCATATTGACCTGCATTATACCCCACGATATTTCACTCCTTTTCGTTATAGAGAATGTTCAAAAAGTCCAGAGGCTTACAGGAAGTAAGTCAGTTCGACGTGATCACAGGACGTCATGCCTTTAGCCGAACTTTATGAATAGGCTAAGAATCTCTACGTCCTCGACCTTCTTGCCTCTCGTTGTCCTCCTTTTTGAACACACATCTAGTTTTCTTTATTTTCCGAGGCAAAATTGTGAAAATAGCTGGTTAATTAAGCTCTCTGACACTGTATCGCCAATAATTTCGCCAAGCAGCTCCCATGCTCTCGTCATATCAATTTGAACCATATCGATAGGCAACCCGGCTTCAATTGCTGCAATGGCTTCATCTATCGCACTTCTCGCTTGATTCAATAAAGCAATATGCCGTGAGTTTGATACATAGGTGATGTCCTGCTGTTCGATACCTACGTTAAAAAATAAGTTTGCAATGGCTTCTTCCAGCTGGTCAACCCCCTCTTCCAGTAAAAGCGAAGTTGAAATGATTGGGCTGCCACCAGCAAGGGAAATGACTTTATCCATATCTATTTTTTGTTCAAGATCGGTTTTGTTAACAATGATAATAGTATCAAGTTGTTTTGCGGCTCGAATAAGTTCTTCGTCCTCATCGGTTAATGTTTCCCCATTATTTAAAACGAGCAAAATTAAATCTGCCTTTTTTAACATTTCGCGCGATCGCTCAACACCCATTTTTTCGACAATATCTTCCGTCTCACGGATGCCTGCCGTATCAACGAGGCGCAAAGGGACGCCTCTCACGTTTACATATTCCTCCAATACATCACGGGTTGTACCGGGGATATTTGTCACAATCGCTTTATTCTCTTGTACTAGACTATTTAATAGCGAAGATTTTCCGACATTTGGCCGCCCAATAATCACGGTCGATAATCCTTCACGCAAAATTTTTCCTTGTTTCGATGTTGAAATGAGTTTATCAATTTCATTTCGAACGTGCATCGTTTTTTCGTGCAACAGCTGGTGAGTCATTTCTTCCGCATCATATTCTGGATAATCGATATTTACTTCAACGTGTGCAATCGTTTCAATCAAAGTTTGCCTTAACGAATGAATGAGATTGGATAAACGCCCTTCCATTTGGTTTAAAGCTACTGTCATTGCACGATCGGTCTTTGAGCGGATTAAATCAATCACCGCTTCCGCCTGTGACAAATCAATCCGGCCGTTTAAAAAGGCTCGCTTTGTAAATTCACCTGGCTCCGCAAGACGTGCACCGTTCGTTAATGCAAGCTCCAATACCCGATTCACAGAGACCAATCCACCGTGGCAATTGATTTCCACAACATCCTCACGCGTAAACGTTCGGGGGGCACGCATGACAGATACCATCACTTCCTCAATCATGCGAGAGGTTTTCGGATCAATGAGATGGCCATAATGAATGGTGTGCGAATTCACATCACTTAGCGGTTGTTTTCCTTTAAAAATTTTATCGGTTATCGCAATGGCTTCCTCTCCGCTTAAACGAACAATTGCAATGGCCCCTTCTCCCATCGGTGTCGAGATTGCTGCAATCGTATCGTATTCCATCTATTCTCACCTCTTTTCTTACTATACTCTATTAGAGGTTGTTCAAAAAGTCCGGTAAAAATAACTGTCGAATTTCTTCGCCAGCTTCGTTCTTTTTGAACACGCACTATTATTTAAAGTTATCCACTGTTGATAACTTACCCGTCGATAAAAAGATACGCAATACTATTCAGTTTACCCGATTTTTATAAAAAAAAGCAAACAAGAAAACGTAAAAAACTCCTAAAAGGGTTTACCCTTAAAGGAGTTTCGTTTCATTTTCATTTGTCGGATAAATAACAACGTGGCGATACATCCCATCGCCCTTGGAATTTGTCGTCACACCCTCTTTTTCTTTTAAAGCAAGATGAATCACTTTACGTTCTTTTGCTGGCATCGGTTCGAGCACGACTTTTTGATTTAGCTTCAGCGCCCTTTCCGCTTGTCTTTCCGCAAGTTGGATTAATGTTTCTTTTCTTTTTTTACGGTAGTTTTCAGCATCAAGATAAATGCGTATATACTCTTTTGAATGCCGGTTTAAAGCAATATTTGTTAAATATTCGAGGGCATTTAATGTTTGTCCGCGTTTTCCGATAAGGACAGCAACTTTATCGCTTATTAATTCAAAGACAATCCCGTCTTCTTCCTGCTTTTGTTCAATTGAGACAGAGATTCCCATTTTTTCAATGATATTTTGCAAATAGGCTTTTGCTTCTTCCATTGGATCGGGCGTCTTGCTGATTTTTACGATCGCAGGTTTGCTCCCAATCCCTAAAAATCCTTTTTTTGGTTCCTCGATCACTGTGACTTCAACGTGATCCCTTGTCACGTTTAACTGGGTTAACGCTTGTTCAATTGCTTCTTCAACCGTCCTCCCTGTGACCGTTAGTTCCTTCACTTTTTCGCGCCTCCCGTACTTTTACTGTCTGCCTGAACATTGGGGCCAGAAATAAAATACGTTTGAAAAATCATAAAGATGTTACCAATGACCCAATATAGAGAAAGGGCTGCTGGAAAGTTAATGGCAAATATAGCAATCATAACCGGCATAATATAGAGCATCATTTTCATTTGCGGGTTTGGCGGTGCCTGGCCCATCATAATTTTCTGCTGCAAAAATGTCGTTACCCCTGCAAGCAAAGCAAGAATATAGTCAGGTGAACCTAGGCTAAACCATAAAAAAGTATGTGTTTTAATCTCGGCTGTCCGCATGATCGCATGGTAAAATGCGAGTAAAATCGGCATTTGAATCAAAATGGGCATACACCCTGCAAGTGGGTTCACACCATGTTTTTGAAAAAGCTCCATCGTTTCCTGTTGAAGCTTTTGCTGCGTTTTTTGATCTTTTGAGCTGTACTTTTCTCTTAATTTTTGTATTTCAGGCTGGATGGCCTGCATCGCCTTTGAGCTTTTTGTTTGCTGAATCATAAGCGGCAGCAAGACTAAACGAATGACAATGGTTACGGCGATAATTGCAAAACCAAAGCTTCCATTCAGAAAATTAGCTACCCAAATTAAAACTAAAGAAAGTGGATAAACAAAATATTGGTTCCAAAACCCTGTACTTTCATCGGTTATCGGTTCGTTAATTTGCGTACAGCCAGCCAAAACGGCGACTAACGCCAACAAAGCGACAACGATGATTAACTTTTTCCTCACACTTAAATCCTCCTTAACCTTGCCTAACAACTCATGATTTTATAAATTTTCTTTTGTATTTTCTTTCAGTGGCACAGGGTCAAACCCGCCTTTATGGAAAGGATGGCATCTGGAAATGCGTTTTATTGTTAACCAGCTGCCTTTTATTACACCATGATATTGAATGGCTTCAATCCCATATTGAGAACATGTTGGCTGATAACGGCAACTCGGAAGAAATAAAGGAGATATAAACCGTTGGTAAAAGCGAATGTTACACAATAGAAACGTTTTCAATTTCACCCTCCTCTATTCTCTAAAGAAAGAAAAATTTCCTGCTTACGTATCCGGAATATTTTTTGGCACGTAGCTGCGGGGCAAAACTTTAGCCAGCTGCAATACATGAATCAAGCTGCTTTTCACTTGGTGAAAATTCATATCAGCTGTTGGTTTTCTAGCGATGACGACAAAATCATATTGAACCGGCAACTCATCCTTCAGTTCTTTAAAAGCTTCCCTTATTAAGCGTTTAACCCGATTGCGAACGACAGCGTTTCCGATTTTCTTGCTGACTGATAAGCCAATCCGAAAATGCTGCTGATCGTTTTTTTTTAATATGTAAATGACAAATTGGCGGTTTGCCACCGATTTTCCATGTTTGAAAACGAGTTGAAATTCCGTATTTTTCTTAATTCGATAGGCTTTCTTCATTTTTTCACTCCACGCTTAAAAATAAGGAGACTTTAAATCTAACGAACTGCTGTGTTTTGACAAGTGGAAAAAAGACCACTGATGTTTCAGTGGCCTTATGCTGACAATATTTTTCTTCCTTTACGACGACGACGGGCAATCACTTTCCGCCCATTTTTTGTACTCATGCGTGCACGGAAACCATGTACTTTTTTGCGTTTTCGATTATTTGGTTGAAACGTTCTTTTCAAGTCATACACCTCCCTGAGGTTGTCCTTCTCTTTAATGTATTATATCAAACATCAAATGTGTTTAACATTCCTCACAGTCTTGTAAATTATATGAGGAAACCCGCCATTATGTCAAGAACCTCACGGAAATTATTCTCCAATCACTCTTTTCATTTTTCCAGTTTCTGAAAAATTCGCTGGAGATGTGTTCCTTCAAAGATTCCCTTGTGGATAACATTTTTTGGCTGCATTTTCGCTTATCCAACATTTATCGACAAATTGTTCACAATTCTATCAACTGTTGAAAAAGCTGCAAACAGATGCTTAATCATGTGGATAACTAAGACCGTTCCATTGCAAAGCTTTTATTAATTTGATATTCTATTAATACTTTGTTTTATGGATAACTCGTTGAAAAAAATCTTTTATTCACACCCTGTGCATAACTTTGTGGACAAACATTCCCCTTGCTGAATAATTGGTTATCCACATACTGAAAAACTTTTACATAACATATAAAGAAAATTTGTAAACAGCCAGGTTTAAAAAGACTTCCTCATCTTCCTGGCTTTTTCAATTCGGAATTTTTAACGTGGAAAAAGGAGGGATAATTCTGTGGAGAATATTTCTGATTTATGGGATCGGGCACTCGAAGAAATTGAAAAAAGAGTGAGCAAGCCGAGTTTTGAAACATGGTTAAAATCAACAAAAGCACACGCTATCGAGAATGATTTATTAATCGTTGCGGCGCCGAACGAATTCGCCCGAGACTGGCTGGAAAACCGCTACACCAGCCTGATAGCGGAAATTATACAAGAAATTACGGGAAGTACACTTGAAATCAAATTCATCACTCCCCAACAAAACAGCGATGAAGAGATTGAAGTCAAAAAACCAAAAAAAATGCCAAAAATCAACAATACCGCTAATGATTCGCCAAAAACGATGTTAAATCAAAAATATACGTTTGATACATTTGTCATTGGAAGCGGCAACCGGTTTGCACACGCTGCATCACTTGCCGTGGCAGAAGCGCCTGCGAAAGCTTACAACCCCCTTTTTATTTACGGCGGAGTTGGCTTAGGAAAAACCCATCTCATGCAAGCAATTGGCCATTATGTTCTTGAACACAATCCAGGCACGAGAGTTGTTTACCTTTCATCAGAAAAATTTACAAATGAATTTATTAATTCCATTAGAGATAATGATGCTGATAATTTCCGTAATAAATATCGAAATGTGGACATTCTTTTAATTGATGATATTCAATTTCTTGCAGGAAAAGAACAAACACAAGAGGAATTTTTTCATACTTTCAATTCATTGCATGAGGAACAAAAGCAAATCGTCATATCAAGCGATCGCCCGCCAAAAGAAATTCCAACGCTTGAAGATCGGCTTAGGTCACGGTTTGAGTGGGGCCTAATAACAGATATTACCCCTCCAGATTTAGAAACTAGAATTGCCATTCTTCGTAAAAAAGCAAAGGCAGACGGCCTTGATATCCCAAATGAAGTCATGATCTATATCGCCAACCAAATTGATACAAATATACGCGAGCTCGAAGGAGCGCTTATTCGCGTTGTCGCCTATTCTTCATTAGTCAATCAAGATATGGATGCAGGCCTTGCAGCGGAAGCCCTAAAGGACATTATTCCGTCATCACGGCCAAAAATCATTACGATTCAAGCCATTCAACAAGAAATAAGTGATAAATTTAATATAAAAATGGAAGATTTCGCGGCAAAGAAAAGGACGAAATCCATTGCATTCCCACGCCAAATTGCTATGTATTTATCACGTGAACTAACCGATCTTTCCCTTCCGAAAATTGGCGAGGAATTTGGCGGAAGGGACCATACAACCGTCATTCATGCCCATGATAAAATTTCAAAGCTAATCATGACAGACTCAAATGTGAAGCAGCAAATTGATGAAATCATACAAGATTTAAAAAACAATTTATAATCCACATGTGGATGACTAAGAATAAGTTTCGCTAAAAAACCGGAATTATAAACAAATTGCCCACATGCTTTTTTTATGTTTCGACAACAAATATAAGGGATATCCACATATTCACGCTACCTACTACTATTACTATGACTTTTTTAAATAAATACTCAACTTTCGCACCTAGTAAAAATTAAAATATTCAAGTTCCTGTAAAGTTCATATCCGTTTAAG
>NZ_QCZG01000055.1 GCF_003097615.1 Pueribacillus theae | reverse complement strand
AGTGCTGTGATCCATGTTTACTTTACAATCTATAGCGATTAATTTAAAAAAGTTAACTAAGAGTCCTTCGGGGCTCTTTTTATTTTGCAGAAATAGAGAAAAGGGGGTCAAGAATGGAGGCGGGTAAGATGGAAAGCATGGTCCAAGACTATGAAAAGCGTATTCTTGAACTCGAAAAAGATTATAGTGAAGTGAAAAAAGAAATCACGGTTGTTCAAACTTCGCAGTCCAAAATCGAGAACATGCTTTACACGCAAAATACAGAGCAAAAAGAGTTAATCAATAATCATCAAAATGAACAAAGACAGTTGCTTGATACCCTTCTTGCTCACACTTTAGGCATTAAGAAAGATACAAATCAAAAGAAATGGGAAACCATTGCGGTCGCGGTCGGAGGCGCTGTTGGTGGTGGGAGCGTTTTGTATTTGATTATTGAAGTGTTTATAAAATAATTAGGGAGGACTTTAACATGCAGGAGATTTTAATATTCGCAACTATCCTAGCGCCAATTATCATGGCGTTTTTTGAGTTGGTAAAAAAGGTTTTTAATATCAAAGAAAGGTGGATTCCGTTGGCCGCGTTAATCCTTGGCATAGGGATAGGGGCTATAGCGATACCGTTCACAGACTTGGGACTCATTTACTGACTATGGGCAGGTGCTTTTGCTGGATTGCTGCAGTTGGATTATTTGAAGTTGGACATCAAACTACGAAAGAGTGACGTTTAAGCTTTGCTCTTTTTTAATATTAAAAAGGGAGAGGTTTTTAAATGGCAACTATTATTGATATCTCACATCATCAAGTACCAAGTGCAATTAATTATGACAAGCTTGCAAAGCAAGTGGATCTGGTTATCATCCGCACTCAATACGGTTCAAAACTAGTCGACAGGCATTATAAGACACACCACAGGGAGTTCCAAAAAAGAGGAGTACCTACAGCCGCGTATGCATGGTTACGAGGTGTAAGCATATCGGATATGGAAAAAGAAGCAACCGACTTCTACAATCGAACGAAGGAATTTAACCCTACATTTTGGTTCCTCGACGTTGAGGAAAAATCTATGTCCGACATGCGTAAAGGGACAAGTGCTTTCCTGAAAAAACTGCGTTCACTTGGCGCTGAAAAAGTAGGGATTTATGTCGGGCATCATTTGTATAAGTCGTTTAACCTCAATTTGTCAGAGGCTGATGCAGTATGGATTCCGCACTACGGCAAAAATAACGGAAAAGTATGCAGTAAACCTAGCTATGCATGTGACTTGCATCAATACACTGATAAAGGAAAACTTGACGGTTACAGCGGCCACTTGGACTTAAACAGGCTCACGGGCAGTAAGCCACTGTCGTATTTTACTGATGGAATGGTAACAAAAACGCCGGCTGCTAAACCGGCTGCTAAGCCTGCCTCTAAATCAGCTACAGGCGGTACCTATACAGTTAAATCAGGGGATACTTTGTCTGCTATTGCCGCCCGACATAAAACAACTGTCAGTGAGCTGGTAAGGATTAACGACATTAAAAATCCAAACCTTATCCAGGTTGGGCAAAAGATTAAACTTCCCGGATCAGCACCTACAAAGGCATCTGCTCAAAAGGCTGTCTATCATAATGTGAAATCCGGTGATACGGTATCAGAATTAGCGGTTAAGCATGGATCAACAATAGCGCTCATTAAATCCTGGAATAATTTAAAAGATGTAAATAAGATTTATATCGGGCAAAAGTTAAGAGTCAAATAACATGGGTTTTAATGTTTTACAGAAAGATTCCGCCATCTAACATCGAAGTAGGACATTCCTTTTTTTAATATCCTAGGACAAACAGAAGAAAATGGCCCGGCGTTGACCGGGCTTATTTGTTTTGATAGAAAAATCCCCGCTTTCCTCAGATTGTTTGTCCAAGCTATTTCGATAACCTCCAATATAATATTAATAATTCGGCCGACTGTAAGAGTTATAAAAGGAGGTGCAGTCTGCATGAGCATTGGACATGACTCTGTCTTTGGTGGGAAACACAGACGAAGAAGACGTAAAATTCTTGTTTGTAGGTGTCAAGAAATCAGAGATCGGGATGATTGTCACCATCGCCGCGATCGCGACCGTGATCGATTCATCTGTCGTTGTAGAAAAATTGACGACTAAAAAACAGGCCCGCAATTAGCGGGCTTTACTAAAACTGAACTTTCAAGAATGAATTAATTCACGATATCTTTCAATAAGTTCTTTCTTTTTAAATGATTTCAAAGTTTGTTGAAGACGGATTTTTTCTTCCTCCGAATACAGTTCTTTCATTAATAAATTGTACTGCTCTTTTGTAATTGTATGGTTTCTATAAGCACGGTTAATAATAGCTTTCTTGAGTTCCAAGTTAGCATTAGACATCATCATTCTCCTCTCCGTTTTCCTTATCAGTATATGCAACCTCTTGCGAAGCGATATCACTTATAGAGAGCTCAATCAACACGTTTTCAATAATCGAACCGTATAGTTCCGCAATTGATTCAATCTTTGTCGTCTGGTAACCAGAACCCACTTCTATGTTTTTCTCCAGGTTTGGTTTTAACATCCGCAGCTAAACTTTCGATAATTCTTTGAATAACTGAGGAGAAATCAAGATGATTGCCTCGGTTATCATTTATTGAATTAATGAAAAGCCTCGAGTTTTCGATCACTGTAAGGAGTTTTGATGAAACATTCTCATGGTGTTCTTTTTTCGATTTCAATTGATAGACTTGGTCTTTTAATTTTATGAGATTGTTTTCTTTTCCTAGAGCCTCTGAATATCTTTTAAATCCAAGTGAAATAAAAGCAGTGATGAATGTAAGACCAATAAGGATAATGATTGCTGCAATTATAAAAAACCAGCCGGGTGTGTGTTTAAAAAAGTTGTCGAAAAAGCTATTCCAATCCATGGTTTTGTTTCTCCTATAATAATCTTACAATAAGCTTAAAGGTTAACAAGAGGTTCTTTTTGAACTTTTTTGTCTATTTGTGTATGTTCATTTTCTATAGAAAGTTTAGAAATCCTTTTTTATTTCAACTTTCTTTTCGACAAAATAAGACAAAACAAAAAAGCCCACGTAAGGGCTTTTAATTATTGACTAAGTTTATACAACATATACTGATTTAAGCTAACACCTTCATTTTCAGCTAACATGGCAAGTTTTCGATGTAAAGACTTTGGCATACGAAGATTGATTTTTCCGCTGTAATCCTCACGTGGTTCTGGAATAGGATCGCCATGTTCCAGCTTTGTTTCAATCCATCCTTCCATTGCTTCACGTACGTTTTGATAAGCTTCTTCAGCAGTATTCCCATGACTATGGCAACCGTCTAATTCCAACACATCAGCAAAATAATATTGGCCACTTTCGTCATTCATTTTACGAAGAACAATTGAATAAGGTAACTCCATGTAGTAGTTAACATCTTTATTTTCCATTTTTAAATAGGCGAGGTATTGATTATAATAGTTAGTAGGAGGGGAAGCTCAATCTTCCCCAATCCTTTTCAATACTTCTTTGATGTAAACCGCTTTAACGGGGTTGTGCTTTGGTATTGTGATGATGTCACCTTGTTCATTTCGGAAATTGTGATGTGAGCCACGAACTCTATCCAATATGTACCCGTAATGTTCAAGTGTTTTGACTAACTCACTGAACCGTATTCCGTTGGGGCGGTTTTGCATCTTTTCCACTATTTTTTCTACGCCCGCCATTCCTAACCTCCTTTCACTATTATAGTACCATATGTGGTATCATCAAGCAAATGTTTTTTTGAATCTTTTACATAAAAAAACAAGCGCCTGGATGAGAGGCGCTTAATATTTTCAAACATATTTATCTATCCCTAGAGGTCTACCCGCGATTTATTTTTAGTCCCAATTCAGCCCCGAAAATAGCCCCAAATGCATTCTTTTAAATGCCTAATCTTGCATTTTGGTTTTTTGCACTTCTACTAAAAGCGTTGATATAATAAAGGTTAGAAAATTTCTATTCGTTATTTTTCTTTTCAAAACAGCTTGTCATGCTAGTCAGCATAATGAGGGAAGCTGTCTCATATATTTCTAGTGCGGTTAGGAGGGACGATTGTGCAAGTCGTAACAAAAAAAGAAATGTACGCGATTGACCGCAATGCAATGGAGTTAGGATTGACCGGGGAAATGCTCATGGAGAATGCTGGCCAGGCTGTTGCACGAAAGTTGTACGACGAGTTGACTTATGATGATCGAATCACGATTATCATTGGCAAAGGCAACAACGGAGGAGACGGATTTGTCATTGCAAGGATGTTAAAAAGCAAGGGCTATAAGTTGGATGTTTGGCTCTCGGTAGAAAAAGAGGCAGTAACAGGCGATGCAGAAAAAGCGATGCACGTTTATGAGCATTCGGGCTTTCAAATGCGCTTATTAAATGAAGAAAATTTGAATGCATTCAAGGTTTCCCTCGCTGTCAGCACTGTCATTATCGATTCATTGCTCGGCATTGGCATGAAAGGAAAGCTTCGTTCTCCTTTCAAAGAAATCATTACACTAGTGAATCGTCAAAAGCATGTGAAACGACTCGCAATTGACTTGCCGAGCGGGCTTCCGGCTGACGGTGGAAAAGTTGATGACGCGATCCGTGCAGATAAAACGTTCGCTATCCACCTTCCTAAAGTAGGCGCATTCATGTACCCTAGCCGTGAATATTACGGCGAACTTGACGTAGTGGATATTGGAATACCTCCAATTATAAATAAGAAAAGCGTTGAAAAGAGGTTCGTATGGATGCCTGATGATGTCATTCGAACATTTCCTAAGCGCAATCCATCATCCCATAAAAGCAGCCATGGAAAAGGGCTCATCGTTGCCGGATCGAAAACGATGAGCGGTGCTGCGATTATGGCAGCAAGGGCCGCATTAAGAAGTGGAAGCGGGCTTTTGACGGTGGCGATGCCGGAAGAAGCGAGACTGCCGATTGCGAATCAAGTCATTGAAGCGATGTATGCCCCTTGTCCTTCTCATGAGGGAGAATTTGCGGGCACCCTTCCTGTACAATTGAATTTTGATGCGATTGCTGTCGGGCCCGGTATCGGACGGGGAGAAGGGAGCCGGCGTATTGTCGAAACACTGCTTAAAGCGGAAGCCCCCCTCCTTATTGATGCGGATGCCCTGTTCCATCTTGCAAAAATGAAGGATCAATTAAAAAGCAGAAAATACCCGACTGTTTTGACGCCGCATGAAGGTGAGATGGCGAGGCTTCTAGGGTTGCCTATTGAAGAAGTCGCGAACAATCGCTTTTATTTCAGCAAACAATTTGCACTGGAGTATGGTGTTCATCTTGTATTAAAGGGTCCATTCACCATTTGCACAACCCCGGCTGGCGAGCAATACATTAACCCGACAGGGAACGCCGCTTTGGCCAAGGGCGGTTCAGGTGATGTTTTGACAGGCATTATACTTGCGCTTATGATGCAGCAAAAGTCTTTACAAGAAGCGATTAGCAATGCCGTCTTTGTCCATGGGAAGACTGCCGACAACTTAATTTCAAACAAGCATTCTTCTGTTGATGTCATTGCTTCCGATGTCATTGAATCCTTACCCATTGTTTATAAGTCAATCGCAAACCGTTCGTTATGACTTGAGAGCAATTCCCTCCTTTGTCGTTGAAGAAGATGTTCAAAAAGTTGTCCTCCTTTTTGAACACGCACTTGAAATGAGACAAGGGAGTGAAACCAATGAAGAGAGCGATCTTTTTACTGTTTGGATCGTTGTTTCTTTTAGCTGTGCTGACTGGCTGCGGTGAAAAAAGCCAAGAAGATGTCTTGAATGCCCTCAGTGAAAAATCGGATAAGATAAAAAGCTATAAAATGAATTCTAAAATGACATTTGAGAACGGAGAAGATCAGCAAGTATATGACGTGGAAATCTGGCATAAAAAACCGCACTATTACCGCATCAAACTTGAAAGTGAAAACAAAGAACAAAGTCAGATTATTTTAAGAAATGATGATGGGGTATTTGTATTGACTCCTGCCCTTAACAAGAGTTTTCGGTTTCAAAGCGATTGGCCTGAAAACAACAGCCAGATATACTTGTATGATTCGCTTGTGAATGACGTTTTAAGCGATGATGACCGTTCATTCCAAGCGAAAGATAAAGCATACGTTTTTATGACGAAAACAAATTATCAAAACAAAAATTTATCCCAGCAAGAAATCACTTTTTCAAAAAAGGAATTAGCTCCCAAAAAGGTAAAAGTGATGGATCAAGACATGAATGTGCTTGTAACAGCTGAATTTTCAAGTGCAAAATTTAATGTCGATTTTGATGATGATGCGTTTGATATGGAACGGAATATGACGAGTGCAAAACTGGAAGTCCCAACGATGGCGATTTCAAAAGAAAAAGCAATCACTCCTCTTTACCCAGAGTACACGGCAGAAGCAACAATCTCAGATGAAAAAGAGATCACAAAAGACGGAGAAAAACAATTGATTTTGTCTTATACAGGCGACCGTTCATTCACGCTTATTCAGAAAAAAGCGGACATTGCCGTCGAAACAAGTGCGCCCGTCCAATTTGTCAATGGTGAACCGGTTGATTTAGGCTTTGCGATAGGTGTCAAGACTGGCAATTCGATTTCTTGGACGTATAACGGAATTGATTTTCTGCTTGCTTCAAGCGATTTGGACGACGAAGAAATGGCTGCTGTTGCACGATCTGTTCAAGGTGTAGCGTCTAAGTGAAAATGAGGCTCAAGTAAGTGATTCGTGCTTGCTGGGCCTTTTTTAATTTTTTCTACCCCTAGTACGCCAAATAAGGTAAGATAGAAAAGTGAACATCTTGAACGTTACAATTGGAGGGCTTATTTTGGAAAATCAACCGTTCTACCGTGATACTTGGGCGGAGGTTGACCTTGATGCAATACGGGATAATGTGAGCTCATTTGCCTGCCATGTTCAATCCGGAACAAAAGTAATGGCTGTTGTGAAAGCGAATGCCTATGGACACGGGGCTGTCGAAGTGGCAAAAGCAGCACTGGAGGCAGGGGCCGACCGGCTAGCTGTCGCTTTGCTTGATGAGGCGATTTTATTGAGGGAAGCCGGCATTACGGCGCCGATTCTTGTGCTTGGCTGGATTCGTCCTTCTGATGCTGACGTTGCTTTACAATACGATGTCGCTCTAACCGTTTTTCAAGAAAATTGGCTAAAAGCGGTGCTCCGTTTAGGTGCGAAAGGGTTAAAGCTTCATTTGGAGATTGATACCGGCATGAGCCGCCTGGGCATAAGAGATAGAGGGGAAGCAGAAAGAGTCTTGCAACTTTTTAAAGAGAATGCTGATGCTTTCACGCTTGAAGGAGTCTATACGCATTTTGCAACAGCGGACAGTTTAGACAGTCCAATTTTTTTCAGGCAACAGGAAATTTTTCGCGACTGGCTCTTTTGGATTGCTGGCCAAGGTGTGAAGCCCTCGATCATTCATACGAGCAACAGTGCTGCAGCAACCCGTGTCCCTTTTGATAGCTACGATTACATAAGGCTTGGCATTTCAATGTATGGACTGAAGCCGTCAGAGGAGATTGAAACACCATTTGAACTTAAACCAGCTTTCTCGCTGCATAGCCGGCTGGTCCATGTAAAAGAATTAATGCCAGGCGATACAATAAGCTACGGGGCGACCTACACGGTAAAGGAACGTGAATGGATTGGGACAATTCCGATTGGTTATGCGGACGGCTGGATTCGCCGGCTCAAAACGGCCAAAGTGTTGATTGACGGGGAGTATGCACCGATTGTTGGCCGCATTTGCATGGATCAATGCATGGTCAGGCTGCCTAAACAACTGCCGATCGGAACGAAGGTAACATTGATTGGCAAACAAGGAAACAAAGAAATTACAATGGATGATATCGCAAGTCAGCTTGAAACAATTAATTATGAAATTCCTTGCAATATAACGAGTCGCGTGCCCCGTATTTACAAGAAGCGCGCGGATGTTTAAATCTTGTTTAAAATTTTTCTAAAAACAAGAAGGATTTTGGTGATTATTGGCGAAACTATGTAACAAAATAGAAAAGCTGAATTGGCTTTTTCTGCTCCGAAGAGAAAATGCTCTTCCGAGTAAGGGTTGTTTTTTTACCCTTCCGAGGAGGAAATTTTATCGAGGAGCAAGCCGCTGAAGCTGGACAATAAAAGAAATTTTAGATTCTCCTTTTTTACTAACTGATCGGCTTTGCAATCAGTGGTTTGTAATGATAGTATTGATGGTGGAAATGAATAACTATTACTGGTATCTGTAAGCTGGAGGTGGCTCGTTTTGAGTGAGGCGGCAAACTACAAAAAAATTGTGATTACGATCTCACAACAATTGTTAAACGAGGTTGATGGGGTAATTCAACAGGAAGAATTAAATCGGGATGAATTTATTTCACAAGCGACGAAAATGTATCTCCGTGAACGCAAAAAACGTCATATTCGGGATGCGATGCGCCAAGGTTATATGGAAATGGCAAAAATTAATCTGACCATTGCTTCAGAAGCTTTTTTTGCTGAGGAGGAAGCCGACGACACCTTAGACCGCTTAGTTAGCGGGGTGTAATAGTTTGATGGTGAAGCGTGGCGACGTTTACTTTGCGGACCTTTCTCCTGTCGTAGGTTCAGAGCAAGGTGGCGTAAGACCAGTTCTTATTATTCAAAATAACATCGGGAACCGGTTTAGCCCCACTGTAATCGTCGCGGCGATTACAGCACAAATCCAAAAAGCTAAATTGCCAACTCATGTTGAAATTGACGCTAAAAAATACGGATTTGAGCGAGATTCGGTTATTTTGTTAGAACAAATTCGAACAATTGATAAACAGCGACTAACAGACAAAATTACACACCTGGATGAAAATATGATGGGCCGCGTTGATGAAGCATTGCAAATCAGTCTCGGACTCATTGACTTTTAAAAATCCTATAGAAAACATAAAGCTGCTAAGGGAAAGCAGCTTTTTAACATTCGAACAATTGGAGGGGAGCTTCAGGGTGGACAAGCTAATTGTAGAAGTCATAGAAAAATATAAAGATGATATTAGCAAGAGATGGAAAGAAAAACTTGAAGAGCAAGAAATGATGAACAATCTACAAGTTATGTCTAAGGATCTTTATCAAAAAACAAACGAAGAATTTCTTGGCCTTATTTATAGCCATATTACGGTTAAGTATAACGAATCTAATGATAAAATCTTGGAATTCGCAGAAAAACTTATCAATATGGGCTGGAATTTAAGTTATTTAACCCAGGGACTCCAAACGTTTAGACGGACAGTATTGGAAGTGCTATTTGAAAAAGTTTCCGTAAATGAAAAAGCGTTAGACACGTATCAAGAAGTCGACCGGTGGATTGATCCACTCATGAACGGCTTAATGGATGCGAGTTCAAAGAATTGGCAGAATACACTGTCTATGCAAAAAGTCGCACTTCGAGAATTATCAGCTCCACTCATCCCTGTGTTTAAACATATATCTGTTATGCCTCTTATTGGAACGATTGATACGGAACGTGCAAAATTAATTATGGAAAACTTGCTAAACGGAGTAATTGAGCACCGTGCGCAAGTTGTTCTCATTGATATTACAGGTGTACCTGTCGTTGATACAATGGTTGCCCACCACATTATTCAAGCTTCGGAAGCTGTTCGATTAATAGGTGCGACGTGCATACTTGTTGGAATTCGGCCTGAAATCGCTCAAACGATTGTGAATTTAGGAATTGACTTAGGGCAATTCCCGACAAAAAGCACACTTTACAACGGAATCCAAACGGCATTAAGCTTGACAAACAGGCAAATTGTCGAAGTGTAAAGGAGGCTAAATATGATGCGAATACCGATACTGAAACTAAATGAATATTTATTGATAACGATACAAGTGGAACTAGACGATCAGACGGCGCTTCAGTTCCAAGAGGATTTATTGAACAAAATTCATCAAACGGACGCGAAAGGCGTTGTCATCGATTTAACCTCGGTTGAAATGATAGACTCCTTTATTGCGAAAGTACTTGGAGAAGTTGTGAATATGTCAAATTTAATGGGTGCAAAAGTAGTCTTAACCGGTATCCAACCCGCTGTTGCTATTACATTAATTGACTTAGGGATTCATTTGAAAGGAGTTCCAACAGCATTAGATTTAGAGCAAGGGCTAGCGAAACTCGAACAGGATTTGGAGGAGTAGCGATGACAATCCAATCCTGTGTTCAAATAAATAATGAATGGGATATTGTAAAAGCTCGTCAACTTGGTCGAAACGTTGCCAAAGAAATTGGCTTCGGAACGGTTGATCAAGCCCGGATTACGACAGCTGTATCCGAATTGGCGAGAAACATCTATTTATATGCAAAATCAGGAGAGATTCACATTAAACCAATGTTTGAAAATGGGAAAAAGGGAATCAAGATCATTGCAAGAGACTCTGGCCCTGGCATTAAAGATATACGTGCAGCGATGGAAGATGGCTATACGACTTCGGGCGGGCTTGGGGCTGGCTTGCCCGGTGTTAAGCGATTAATGGATGACTTCGTTATCCAATCAAAAATAAATGAAGGAACAGAGATTGTTGCGTCAAAATGGATGAGATAAAAATATTACATAGTAACGATGAGATAAGGAGGTGAACCTTATCCGTGTATGAGGTAAAGGAGAAGGAGAGAATCTACAAGGAGATTTTAGAAAGTTATATCAATGAAAATGACGAACAATCATTATATCTCGGCCAGCAGCTAAGCCGCCAAATGATTGAGGAAGGGGTTTCACCTGAAGAACTCGTTCATTTACATGTAAAAGTTCTAATGGAACTTTATCCGAAACTCGATGAGGAAATGAAAAATTCATTTGAATTTTTACTTGAAATGATGATGGACTATGGCATTGCTTACCGGGAACATCAAAGCTTAAAAAATAAACAACAACAGTTGAATATGGAAATTGAACTTGCAGCAAGTATGCAAAATACATTTTTATCAGGGGATGTCCCTTGCGATAAATCACTAGATATTGGTGCGATAAGCCAACCGGCAAAAAAGTTAAATGGGGATTATTACCATTTTGTCCGAGATGAAAATAATCGCATTAGCGTGGCAATCGCCGATGTCATTGGGAAGGGGATACCTGCCACCCTTTGTATGTCAATGATTAAATATGCAATGGAAAGCTTAACCGAAGAGTTTAAGAAGCCAGGGGCAATTTTAGAGAATTTGAATCGGGTTGTCGAGCGAAATGTGGATGACAGCATGTTCATTACGATGTTCTATGGCCTATATGATCCAAATGAACATCGTTTTTATTACGCGAGTGCTGGGCATGAACCAGGCTTTATTTATCATAAGAAAAAAGACGAGTTTGTAGAGTTTTCAACAAAAGGCATTGTCTTAGGCGTAGAAAAAGAATCCGTTTATCCCGACTATGAGGTTGCTATCGATCCGGGTGACATGATCGTCCTTTTATCTGACGGTGTTACAGAGTGCAGGTCAAAAGATGGCTTTATTGAACGGCACGAAATTATCAACTTGATTCGCAAGTACCAACATCTCCCATCCCAGCAAATTGTCGAAGAAGTCTATCGTGAACTGGAACAAATGCAAAACTTCGAATTAAAAGATGATGTCACCCTAATCATATTGAGAAGAAAAGTTTAAACTGATTATTTTGGGGAATAGAAATAATGGTAGGACAAGTTTAAGTGAGGGGGAGAGAGTATCGTGAATCTTAAAGTGAGTCAAATTTCTGAAGGAAATAAACATTACTTAGAAGTTTCGGGCGAGCTGGATGCATTTACCGCAAAAGATTTACGCGAGAAACTAATGCCATTAACTGAAAATAACGGGAATCATATCATTGTTGATTTATCAGATTTGGAATATATGGATAGTACAGGCCTTGGGGTTTTTGTAGGTGTGCTGAAAGCTTCAAAAACCAATGGGGCCAAACTCGTCCTAAAAAATATGACAGATCGTGTGAGGCGATTGTTTGAAATTACCGGTTTAGATGAAATCATTACAGTACAAGATGATAACGTAAGGGGGGGTGCAAAATGAGTTCCGATTATATTGAAATGATCATCCCTGCTAAACCGGAATATCTTGGTGTTATCCGTCTTGCTGTCTCAGGTATCGCCAATCGCATGGGCTATGCTTATGATGAGATCGAAGATATAAAAGTGGCTGTGACGGAGGCGTGTACAAATGCAGTGAATCATGCATATAAAGATGGGGAAGGCCAAATCAAAGTAAACTTTGCCGTTTATCAAGATCGGTTGGAAATTTTTGTCGTTGATCAAGGGCAAAGTTTTGACGTGAAAGCGATGAGAGAAAAGAAAGCCCCTGTTAATGCAGAAACATCATTGGAACAACTAAGTGAAGGTGGATTAGGCCTCTTTTTAATCGAAGCATTAATGGATAAAGTTGAAATCAGCGGAGATTCCGGTGTTGTTGTCTCGATGACAAAGCTCCTTAACAGAGATGAGGTGAGGAGTGGTGTCAGCAGAGTCCAATGAACGTGAAAAAAAACATAACACTCATGTCTATAAATGGATTGAAGCACTGAGAGAAAATCCGGATGATCAAGATGTTCAAACGAAGATCGTGAAGGAATATGAACAACTCGTTCAAACCCTTGCGAGAAAATTTTCAAAAGGAAAGTCAATCCATGACGATCTCGTTCAAGTCGGAATGATTGGACTTTTAGCGGCAGTTAAACGGTTTGATCCCGAAATAGGAAAAAGTTTTGAGTCATTCGCCGTTCCTACGATTATTGGCGAGATTAAACGGTTTATACGCGATAAAACGTGGAGTGTACATGTACCAAGAAGGATAAAGGAATTGGGGCCGCGAATTAAAGTTGCTGTTGAAGAATTGACAGATGAATTACAGCGTTCTCCAAGAGTGGATGAAATTGCGGATTATCTCGATGTTTCCGAAGAAGAAGTATTGGAAACGATGGAGATGGGCAAAAGCTATCAGGCGCTTTCAGTAGATAGCACCATTGAATCCGATCAAGAGGGAAGTACTGTTACACTGCTTGATCTTGTTGGAGATCAAGAGGAAGGTTACGAACAAATTGACCGGAAAATGGTGTTAAGGCAAGCATTTCAAGCATTGAGTGAACGTGAAAGACAAATTATACAATGTACCTATTTTGATCAAAAAAGCCAAAAAGAAACGGGAGATGAACTAGGTATTTCACAAATGCATGTTTCAAGGCTCCAAAGGCGTGCGTTAGAAAAATTAAGAAAAGCAATCCGTATGGAACCATCGGAGGCTTTGTAAATGATTGAATCCCACGATTTCAAAAAGATTCAAGTATCAGCTTATCAAAAACCAAAAGGCGACAACTTGATCTGTGGTGATAGCTACATTGTACTTGAAACAGAAAATTACTTTGTTTGTGCCATTGCAGATGGTTTGGGAAGTGGAAAGCTCGCAAAAGAATCTTCTGAAGCAGCGATTTCAGCAATTGAACAGGCACATGATCAAAGTGTGGAGCGAATGCTTGACGAAGCCAATGACTCTTTGGTTGGAAAACGTGGCGTTGTTATGGCAGTATTTAAAATAGATTATCGTTTAAATGAACTTTTTTATTGCGGAATCGGCAACATTAATCTCATTGTTTATTCAGATGGAGAGAAAATGACGCGGCCTATTTCGTACTCGGGTTATTTATCCGGAAGGCCACAGAAATACCGTGCAGAACGGATAAAGTTTGAGAATCCTATTTGCTTCTTAATGTATTCAGATGGCTTTAATTTAAATGTAAAGAACAATGATGTTTTATTTAAAATGAAATCTCCGGAACAAGCCGTTTATTATATAGAGCAATGCTTAAACAATATTACAGATGATATTACCTATTTGGTTGGCAAAATGGACTAGCTCCTTTAAGAGGTTGTTCAAAAAGTCCGGAGGCTTACAGGAGGTAAGTCAGTTCGACGTTATCACA
This sequence comes from Pueribacillus theae, assembly GCF_003097615.1. NCBI lineage: Bacteria > Bacillati > Bacillota > Bacilli > Caryophanales > Bacillaceae > Pueribacillus > Pueribacillus theae. The sequence goes on along the minus strand of NZ_QCZG01000055.1, from coordinate 5,066 downwards.
GGACGTGATGCTTTTAGTCGAACTTCTTTAATAGGCTGCGAATCTCTACGTCAGCTTGCTCTTCCGCTCCTGTGAAAGGAGTTATGCACCTGCGTCTACAAGCATTGCTCCGAAGCATGCTTTCTCGGTGCAACTCGCGGCGGATCATAGAAGTATCGCTCGTCGCTGCGGTGCTCAGAGCTACTCTTCCTTGACCTTCTTGCCTCTCGTTATCCTCCTTTTTGAACCCACACTTTAAGGGGCTTTTCTTTACGCCTAAAAACGAGGAGGAGACAAATGCCTGAAACATTACATCCAGAGATTATGGCCCATATTGCAAATGAGCTAAATATTAAGGAAAGCCAAGTCAAAAATGTATTACAGCTTCTTCAAGAAGGGAATACCGTTCCTTTTATCGCCCGTTACCGAAAAGAATTAACAGGTGGATTAGATGAAGTCGTACTTAGAGAGATTTCTGAAAACTGGACGTACGCCGTTAATCTTGATAATCGGAAACAGGAAGTCATTCGTTTAATCGATGAGCAAGGCAAATTGACAGATGAATTAAAATTAGCCATCGAAAAAAGCAAAAAGCTTCAAGAAGTCGAAGATTTATACCGCCCCTATAAGCAAAAACGACGGACAAAAGCTACAGCGGCGAAAGAAAAAGGGCTTGAACCGTTGGCAGAGTGGCTTTTCGCTCTACCGTCAAGCGGTGATGTTGAGACGGAAGCTAAAAAATATTTATCAGAAGAACATGAACTCCATACGGTTGAAGACGCGCTTCAAGGGGCAAAAGACATTATTGCCGAATGGATATCAGATCATGCGGAGTTTAGAAAATGGATTCGTACAAATACATATAAAAAAGGCAAACTGCAAACGTCAGGAAAAGACGTGGATAAAGACGAGAAAAAGACATATCAAATCTATTATGATTATGAAGAAATGATCGAAAAAATCGTTCCCCACAGGGTACTCGCCATTAACCGAGGCGAGAAGGACGGTGTTTTAAAAACAAAAATCGTCCCTCCTACCGAAGAAATTCTTACATATTTAAATAGACAAATTTTAACGAAGCAAACGATCGCTGAAAGCTGCTTGAAAGAGGCAATCGAGGATAGTTTCAAGCGATTAATTGAGCCTTCTATCGAAAGAGAAATTAGAGGGCAATTAACGGAAAAGGCAGAGGAACAGGCCATCCATATTTTTTCTGAAAATCTAAAACATCTTTTACTTCAACCACCATTAAAGGGAAATGTTGTCTTAGGCATTGATCCGGCGTACCGAACGGGTTGTAAACTGGCTGTTGTTGATGAGACTGGAAAGGTACTGAAGATTAGTGTCATATACCCAACACCGCCGCGTTCGGAAATCGAAAAGGCTAAAAAAATCGTAAATGAAATCATTGAAAAATACGGTGTGCAAATTATTGCAATTGGGAATGGAACTGCATCAAGGGAAACAGAACAATTCGTGGCGGATGTCATAAAGGAAAATGGGCTTGAAACGAAATATGTTATAGTAAATGAAGCCGGAGCAAGTGTGTACTCAGCCTCCTCTCTTGCAAGAGAAGAGTTTCCAAACCTCCAAACAGAAGAAAGATCAGCGGTTTCAATTGCAAGGCGTCTACAAGATCCGCTTGCCGAACTCGTAAAAATTGATCCGAAATCAGTCGGGGTCGGCCAATACCAACACGACGTTTCCCAAAAAAGGCTAAATGATTCATTAACTTTCATTGTTGAAACAGTAGTAAACCGTGTTGGCGTGAATGTGAACACTGCTTCTGTTTCACTGTTACAATACGTTGCGGGGCTATCGAAAGCAGTTGCTAAAAACATCGTTAAAAAGCGGGAGGATGAAGGCGGGTTTTCTACAAGGATGGATTTGAAGAAGATCCCTCGCTTGGGTGCGAAAACTTACGAACAATGCATCGGTTTTTTACGTATCCCAAACGGGAAAAACAAGCTAGACCAAACGCCGATCCATCCCGAAAGCTACAAAGATGCAAAGCGTCTATTGGAAGCCGTTGGTTTAGAAATCGATGATATTGGGACAAGTGTCCTAAAAGAAAAGCTTGAAAATTTGCAGCTGAGTGAAATGGCACAATCACTGGAAATCGGCGAACCGACATTAAAGGATATGATCGACGCACTTATTCGTCCTAGCCGTGATCCGCGTGATGAAATCGCCAAACCTATATTAAAATCAGATGTTTTAAAAATGGAAGATCTAAAAAAAGGAATGCAGCTTGAAGGAACGATAAGAAACGTCGTAGACTTTGGAGCATTTGTTGACATCGGCGTAAAGCAGGATGGCCTTGTACATATCTCGAAATTGGCCAATCGTTTCGTAAAGCATCCTTTGGATGTTGTCAAGCTCGGGGATGTTGTCACCGTCTGGATTGAAGACGTTGACTTGGTCAGAGAACGAATCGCGCTTACGATGCTAGCGCCGGAGCAGCAATTAAATTAGTTTAATCGCTGCTCTTTTATAGTGTAAGGCAGTACTAACTAACAGGTTTTTGCGTATGTGCATTAAGGTAGAAATACCAGCATTGATTGAGAAGTTTAATTTGATAACGATCCTTTTGGAAATATGCCCGCATGAGTTGTTTTTTAAACCAGACAGGCATGTTTCTCCCTCCTTCAAAAGTGTAATGTTTTATTATATGGATGAAGGCTTTTTTTGTGACAAAAAATAATCGGGAAGGGAAATCGAATGGATGATAAAGAACTGCAATTACTTGTCGAGGCGATTTCTAAAGAATTTTTTCAGAGACCTTTTTTACATCAAGCGAGCTTTAACCCACGCCTAAAAACAACAGGTGGGAGATATATGCTTCGCACGCACAATATCGAAATCAACCCAAAACAGTATGAAGTGTACGGGGATGAAGCGCTCGCCGGGATTATTAAGCATGAGCTTTGCCATTATCATCTCCACCTTCAAAACAAAGGTTATAAACACCGTGACCGAGATTTTAAAGAATTGCTGAAGCACGTTGGCGGATCAAGATACTGCAATGTCATCGAAGGGATGAAGAGAAAAGAAGAAATCAAGCATGTATACCATTGCAAGGAATGCGGACAGGTTTATATGAGGAAAAGGCGAATCAATGTCAATCGATTTGTCTGCGGAAAATGTCGAGGGATGTTGATGAAATGATAAAGCGAGACTGAACATGGGATTAGCGCCCGTTTCTTTATTTGTAAAGAAAATAGTAAGCACTCCCTTTAAACGGTTAATTATGCTTCGCCGAACCCCCACTTAGACTTTTTTAATTTCTCGAAGCCTTAAAGTGGGGGTTTTACGGACGGTTGCGGCGTAATAAACTTTTTCTTGACGTTGCCTATCGACGTATGTTAATTTTATGAAGGCATTATTTGGGCAGGCGCTTTTACATATAATGAAAAAAATTAAAGAAGAAAAAAGTGTTGACATCAAATGACAGATGTTATATTATATAAAATGTCGCTGCAAACAACGGTTGTCCAACAATGACGTAGCTCGGCGGCGAAACGCTTAAGGATTGCTTTTCAATTCCTTCAGTATAATGAAGCTGAAAAAAGCTAATACTGCAAGCGTATGAATGGATAACTTCTTTGTTTATTCCACAGTAGCTCAGTGGTAGAGCTATCGGCTGTTAACCGATCGGTCGCAGGTTCGAATCCTGCCTGTGGAGCCATGGAGAAGTACCCAAGAGGCCGAAGGGGCTCCCCTGCTAAGGGAGTAGGTCGTGTAAGCGGCGCGAGGGTTCAAATCCCTCCTTCTCCGCCATTCTAGAGCACATAGTTTAGATACCGAATACATAGATGTTTTAAAAAAGATTTCAAAACAAACAATCTAACATTCGACTTCCGATACGAAATCTGAGATGGCCCGTTGGTCAAGTGGTTAAGACACCGCCCTTTCACGGCGGTAACACGGGTTCGAATCCCGTACGGGTCACCATTGTTTTTGTTATTTATAAATTTTTGTTGGTCCCGTAGTGTAGAGGCCTACCACGCCTGCCTGTCACGCAGGAGATCGCGGGTTCGAATCCCGTCGGGACCGCCATTTTAGATTAAGATTATTGGGCTATAGCCAAGCGGTAAGGCAACGGACTTTGACTCCGTGATGCGCTGGTTCGAATCCAGCTAGCCCAGCCACTTATATGAGCCATTAGCTCAGTTGGTAGAGCATCTGACTTTTAATCAGAGGGTCGCAGGTTCGAATCCTGCATGGCTCACCACTATAATAGTGGGTGTTATTGTTATATGCGGGTGTGGCGGAATTGGCAGACGCGCTAGACTTAGGATCTAGTGTCTTTGACGTGGGGGTTCGACTCCCTTCACCCGCACCATTGTTATATGTAACTTAACCGATTTTGCTGTGGCATCACAGCGAGTTTTTATTTTACAACCTTATTTTATACTTATGCGGTCGTGGCGGAATGGCAGACGCGCTAGCTTGAGGGGCTAGTGGGGGCAACCCCGTGGAAGTTCGAGTCTTCTCGACCGCATCGCCTTTCTTGCTCTATATTAAGATTCTATGTTTGAAATGATAGAAATCAACTTGCACATTTGTTCCAGCGCCCGTAGCTCAATTGGATAGAGCGTTTGACTACGGATCAAAAGGTTAGGGGTTCGACTCCTCTCGGGCGCGTTAATTTTAGAAGTTGAAAGTGTGAAATTAGAAGTTGGATTTAGGTATTGCTTCGTATCGATACAAATTAATCTAACCTCAAATATCTCACCTCTACTATCTAAACNTGCGGGTGTAGTTTAGTGGTAAAACAAGAGCCTTCCAAGCTCTGGTCGTGGGTTCGATTCCCATCACCCGCTCCATTATTAATATGTAATAAGATGAAATGAGAGTGAAATGTTTCGCTAATTTATGGGCCTGTAGCTCAGCCGGTTAGAGCGCACGCCTGATAAGCGTGAGGTCGGTGGTTCGAGTCCACTCAGGCCCACCATAATTTACCATTGAACTCCTTTCATTTATATGGTATATTAATAAAGTCGCCATTGAGAGCGGCGGAATAAAATCGTTCTTTGAAAACTAAACAAAACGCCAAGCGAATGAAACAATACATGAGCAACAAC
>NZ_QCZG01000054.1 GCF_003097615.1 Pueribacillus theae | reverse complement strand
TCAGCCGTAGAGCAAACCACCCGTTCACACGGGTGGTTTTGATTTTTCCCCCGGTGCCTGTATCCTTTAAGTAGGTGAATCTTTATGAAGAAAATAATTGTTATCGGCGGAGGGATTGGCGGGCTTTCTGCGGCTTTAATGCTAGAAAGCAAAGGATTTTACGTTAAGCTGTTTGAAGCGGCCCGCCATCTGCAGCCAGTCGGGGCGGGGCTTGGCGTCGGTTCAAACGCTTTAAAAGCGCTGTACGAGGCAGGGATAGGAGCACAAATCGACAAGCTCGGCAACCCTCTAAAAATATTGGATTTTCGCGACTCATCCGACAGGCTTTTAAATGAAATGGATGTTGAGGCTCTTTCGAAAAAGGAAGGGGTAAACAGTGTCGCCATTCACCGGGCAGAGCTTCATGAGCAGCTGTATAGGGCGATTCGTCCGGGAACAATCGAATTAAATAAGAAATGCATTGCTTTTCGCCAATATGAAGAAAGCGCAGAAGTGACATTTGAAGACGGCTCCGTTGCTGAAGGTGACTATGTCATTGCGGCTGATGGCATCCATTCGCTATTTCGGCAAAAGTTGGTCCCGAATTCCGTGCCTCGTTATGCCGGATATACGTGCTGGAGAGGAGTTGTTGATGAGACTGATATTCCGTATGATAAGCAAACGTCAACGGAAATATGGGGGAAGGAAGGGCGCTTCGGCATTGTTCCGCTAAAAAATAAACGGGTCTATTGGTTTGCGTGCGTAAACGCAAAAAGGAACGATCAGAAGTATAGGCAATTTCGTGTGGAGGACGTTGCGCGGCATTTTGATTCGTTTTCTCCAAGAGTGTCCGAACTCATACGAGAAACTGACGATGGACGCCTGCTTCACCATGATATTTTGGACATTAAGCCGCTTAACCAGTTTGTGTTTGGGCGTATCATCTTGCTCGGGGATGCGGCACATGCGACAACGCCGAATATGGGGCAAGGGGCAGGCCAGGCGATTGAGGATGCCATTGTTCTAGCTAACTGTTTAAGCAGTCATAAAAATTTTCAAGACGCATTTAAAACGTATGAGAAAAAACGAATAAAGCGAACAAAGAAAATCATTACGATGTCAAGGCGGATTGGCGCCGGTGCACAGCTTGAAAACAAAACGGTGATATGGGTGCGGAACAAGTTGTTTAAATTTGTTCCAAAGAGCCTTCTAATAAAAAGGTTTCAGTTTGTGCATGAAACGGATTTGCGTGGAACGGAGTGATGAAAATTAAAGTCGGGTTAATTGGCTGCGGTGCAATCGGCCATTTTTTACTTGAGAAAATCAATCAGGAAAAGATTTTTCCCAATGTAGAAATTGTCTCTGTCCTTGATGAGAGGGAAAAGTCTCAGCCTAAATTGGCAAAGCTTGCGGATACGTACGATCTTTCTTTTTTCAGTGACGCGGATCGTTTTCTGAGTTTGGAAATGGATGTTGTTGTCGAATGCGCAAATGTCGAGGCAGTTCGGCATTATGCGCCGATCGTTTTAACGAAAAAGGATCTGCTGATTATAAGCGTGGGCGCGTTAGTTGACCGGGCATTCTACACAGAGCTTGAATCGATTGCAAAGGAGCATAACCGAAAAATGATCCTGCCTTCCGGAGCAATCGGCGGGCTCGATTTGATTCAAGCGGCAAAAGTGTCCGGCGGTCTCCAGGAAGTAACGCTCATTACGCGCAAGCCTGCTAAAGCTCTTCTCAGTGAAACGGTTGAAAAAGAAACGATCATTTTCAAAGGCAAGGCGAGTGAAGCCATTTCGAAGTTTCCTAAAAATATAAATGTCGCTATCATTCTCTCATTGGCGGGAATCGGCGTAAATGAAACGAACGTACAAATCGTCGCTGATCCCCAAATTGACAAAAACATCCATACGATAAAAGCGCGCGGGGATTTTGGAGAGTTTGAATTGCAGATTGCAAATCATGCCATGCCGGGCAATCCTAAAACAAGCTATTTAACTGCGTTAAGTATTTTGTCTTTGTTGAAATCAATGGGAGAACAAACAATTATAGGGTAATCGAAAAAAACAGCATTTCTGCTGTTTTTTGCATAGCTTTTTCGTAAAAGATTCGATAGATGTTAAAGATTTCATTTTTAATTCTCTCTCTTGAAAATCTAGCGTTTCATATTTTCAAATAGTAAGCAGAAATATACGGTTCTCCAATTATGTGAAGCGCAGATGCAAGGGTAGTTGTCATAGGGAAAAGATTAGTTATTTCAGTATAAAGGAGTCAAAAAGATTTCGTAAATTTTCAAATAAGAACAAATTATTCAAAAATAACTTGAGTATTAAAAAAGCTTATGATAATATCCTTTTAGGAATAAAGTGGTATACCATTTCAGTAGTGCATACATTAGGAAATTCATGACCTTCGAATGTCGCAAATTTTAAAAAAGTGGGGGAAATAGAGATGGTTTCAAAGTGATTATGAGGATGTAATTAAAAGGGCAAATAACACAATCTACGGACTGGCGGGTTCCGTATGGGGTAAAGATCTTGAGCTTGCCAAGTCGATTGCAGACCGGATTGAAACAGGTACGGTTTGGATTAATGAAGCACACGTTCTTTCGCCGAAATTCCCGTTTGGGGGACACAAACAATCTGGAATAGGTGTTGAGCATTCCCGAGATGGACTTGCGGAGTATACGAATACAAAGGTTGTAATGATTAAGAAAAAATAAGAGAAAAATATATGAGGGGGATTTATGATGAAAATTACTGCTGCAGTTGTCAATGGTACTAATGAAGATTACCAGCTTGAGGAATTAACACTTGGTGAACTTTATCCTGATGAAGTTATCGTAAAAATGGTTGCATCTGGCATTTGCCAATCAGATGAAGGAGTACGTAATGGTCGTTCAGTTTGTCCTTTGCCTGCTGTAATCGGTCATGAAGGCGCTGGTATAATTGAAAAAGTTGGCAGCGCGGTTAAAGGCTTTAATGTGGGTGATCAAGTGATAATGGCTTACAATTACTGTGGTACCTGTCCGAGTTGCCGTACAGGTCATCCTTCATCCTGTAATCAATGGACAACTCTAAATGTGAGCGGTGCCCGTGCGGATGGAAGTTATACTTTTTTTAAAACAGATGGGACACCGGTGTCGGGCTTTTTCTCACAAAGCTCCTTTTCCACATATACAATTACAAATGTAAATAACTTAATTAAAGTTGAGCCAGAAGTCGATTTGCGTTTCGTTGGTCCTCTAGGATGTGGTTTGTTAACGGGATTTGGCACTGTAGTGAATGGGTTACAAGCAAAAACCTCTTCATCCATTGCTGTATTTGGCACAGGAGGAGTTGGACTTGGGTCACTCATGGCAGCAAAAATTGAAGGTTGTTCAACGATAATCGCAATTGATATTCATGACGCTCGATTAGAAACAGCCAAAGAGCTTGGGGCAACACATACAATAAATAGCAGAACTGAGAATTTGGCGGAGCGTGTAGCAGAGATTACAGGCGGCTCAGGAGTTAACTATTCGGTCGATACTACAGGTATCCCATCAGTTATGAAGGCATCCATTGATGTTCTGGCAATTGGTGGTGTCAGTGCACCTGTAGCCGTATCAAAAGATTCAATGGAATTAAATACTTTTAGAGATTTAGCAATTAAAAATCGTAAGCTAATCGGTGTCTTAATGGGTGACGCAGTTCCGCAAATTGCGATTCCGCAGCTAATTCAATACTATAAAGAGGGAAAATTCCCATTTGATAAATTGGTGAAGTTTTATAAATTCAATGACATTAATCAAGCAGCTGCAGACTCTAATAGCGGGAAAACGATAAAACCAATATTAATTATCGATGAAAATTATCGTAAAGATGAACCATTGGTATTTAATAAATAACAAAATTTATATCTTATACTTGGGGTAGCGTCAAGAAATGTAGGTCCTGAGAGTACCCTATTTAAAATATTTTTCTTTTTGATATATTCTAGGGATAGTTGTCCATCGGTCGAATCCTCATTCTTTGGCTTAGGTGCCGTTTGAATTGGCTTTGTTTTCGCAAAGATAAAAAAAGACAGTATATAAAAAACAAGTCATTTTTTTACAGTAGGAAATACGCTTTGAAAGCAAAATCTGACCGCGCAGCCGCACTGGAAAAAGCGAAAGTTCCCGTCAACAATTCTTCACTTTTACTATAAAAAAATAGTAGCACAAACCATGACATGGTCTGTACTACTAAGTTAGTATGTTTAAAGCGATTGAATAAAATCTTCAATCTCCTTTTGGGTTTTTCGGTTTTTGCTTACGAAGCGGCCAAGCTCATTTCCGTTTTCATAGGCAATAAAGCTTGGAATGCCGAAAATATCCAACTCTGCACAAAGATCAATAAATTTGTCGCGATCAACCGAGAGAAATTCATATTCTGAAAATTTTTGTTCAATTTCAGGCAAGACTGGTTCGATAACCCGGCAATCTGGACACCAATCAGCTGTGAAAAGGAAGATATGTTTTCCTTGATCTTTTAATTGATTATATTCTTCGACTGATGATAGTTGTTTCACCTTGATCTCCTCCAACTGCGATATGATTTTGATAACTAAATTGTAGACGTAACGCTTGGTTTTTTCAAATTATGAAATTTGTTCACTCTCCATAAGCACTTTCCATCGGGTTGAATGGTTGCTCGAATGATTTCACCTTCAAAAGGGAATAAGTAGAATATTGAAATGTGGAGGTGTTTACAGGTGAGAGCAGTAACATTCCAAGGGACGAAAGATATACAAGTGGAAAAGGTGGAAGCTCCCTCAATTGAAAAACCTGACGATATGATTGTTAGAATCACATCAACAGCGATATGCGGCTCTGATCTGCATATGTACCTTGGTTCAATGATGACTGAAAAAGGGTTTATCTTAGGCCATGAACCAATGGGGATTGTCGAAGAAGTTGGATCCGATGTTACGAGGGTAAAGAAGGGAGACCGAGTTGTTATTCCATTCAATGTTGCTTGTGGGGGATGTTTCTACTGCAACAATGATATGGAAAGCCAGTGTGACAATGCCAACCCGAATCCTCACGTCGATTCGGGGGGCTATTTCGGTTATACTGCACGCTATGGCGACTATCTTGGTGGACAGGCAGAATATATGCGGGTGCCTTATGGCAATTTCACTCCATTTGTCGTTCCGGAATCATGCGAGCTGGAGGATGAAGCGTTACTGTTTATGTCTGACGTTTTACCGACAGCTTATTGGAGTGTCGAAAGTGCAAACGTTAAGCAAGGCGATACGGTTGTTGTTCTTGGCTGTGGCCCGGTCGGTTTAATGACGCAAAAATTTGCATGGATGAAAGGTGCAAAACGGGTCATCGCGGTGGATTATCTCCCGTACCGAATCGAAAAAGCTGTGAAAATGAATCAGGTGGAAGGACTTAACTTTGAGCAATTTGATGATATCGGAAACCATATTAAAGAGTTGACTCGCGGTGGTGCCGACATTGTCATTGATTGTGTCGGAATGGATGGCAAGAAATCAGCCGTTGAAATGGTTGAACAAAAGTTAAAGCTGCAAGGTGGAACGTTGAGCGCAATAGAAATTGCTAAAAATGCTGTACGGAAATATGGAACGATTCAACTTACAGGCGTCTACGGTTCAATTTATAATATGTTCCCGCTTGGCAACTTGTTTGAACGAAACATCACACTTAAAATGGGACAAGCTCCTGTTGTCCATTATATGCCAATGCTGTATGACATGATTACAAAAGGCGAACTCGATCCGACAGAAATCATCACGCACAAAATGCCGCTTGAACAAGCAAGTGCCGCTTACAAAATTTTTAACAACAAGGAAGATCGTTGTATCAAAGTTGTGTTAAAACCTTAAAAAAAGAAAAAACGCTCACCTTATTGATGAACGTTTTGCTTTGAGAAAGATTCTATCGCCTTATTGGCAAGTTGGGCTTTAATCATGTCTTCCATTGGAGGGTTATATAAGCCTTCCCTTACGTTCAAATAGTAGCGGTGCATCGGGTTTGAGGCGGATAAGGCTCGCGAACCAACGATTTTCATCGCTTTATCTACGATATTAATGGCCTTATGTGTCACTTCAATTTTTGTAATGTTAAGGGCTTCATTTAAATTTTCTTTATTATTGGCGTGCTCATACCGCTCGATTGTCCCATAAAGAAGATGCCTTGCGGTTGAGAGTTCCAGTTCCATTTCACCGATTGCTTGCCTGATGTTTGGCGTTTCTGCAATTGGTTTTCCGAGTGAAAGAGGAACATAAGACGCGGCGAACTTAACGGCGTAAGCTCTTGCAGCGGCGGCAATTCCAAGATAGCAAGCTGGAATATGGAGAAGCCAGCCCATCGCTTTTGGCTTTGCTTGCCCATGCTTTTTCAAAACATAGTCTTTAGGGATTCTCACATGATTCAAAACGAGCGTGTGGCTTGCTGTTCCTCTCATTGCCAACATGTCCCATGATTCATTGATGGAGACGCCTGGCGTTCCTCTCGGAATGACAACAGTGTCAACTTCTTCCTTTTCATTTGTTGCAGTGACAAGAAAATAATCAAGGACAGGTGAAAGGGAAGCATAAGTTTTTTCACCATTGATGATCAATTCTTCGCCATCTATGACGGATGTTGTTCGCGGCAATGCTCCACGGGTCGGACTTCCGGCATTGTTTTCCGTAGCCAATGTATTGATAAGGGCTCCTTTGCTTATTTCTTTTAGAAGCCAGTCGGCCGTAAGTCCTTGCCAGTGACGGTTTTCTGCGTATTCGAGGACGATTCCATTATGCCATCCAATCGATAAACCAGTGGAACCACAACCTTCCGATATCGCTTCTTGAGCGAGTATAAACTCGTACAACCCATATCCTTGGCCGCCGTATTCCTTTGGCAATGTTAATGTATGGTAATTGATTTTCTTTAAATTTTCGATATTTTTAAAAGGGAATGAGCCGAGCTCATCCAGTTCAGCTTCTCTTTCCTGAAAGACGGGTTGAAGCTCGTTTATTTTTTCAATTAGTCGTTTTTGTTCTTCCGTTTTTATAAAAGCATCCATGCACGTATCACCTTTCTTCATACGACGAAAAGAACCTCTCGCCAAAAAATGATGAGCGGCTCTTTTTCGTTTTGATTAAATTAGTTATTTTCCCAAGCTTCAGGCATGATAAACCCATCGTATTTATCTTCACCTTTTATATACGCTTCAAATTCTTGTGATTCATAAGCCGCTTTCAAATCTTTCGCCCATTGGCTGTCTTCATTTTCTTGATTAATTGATACAATAATCCGATGTTGTTCAGGTGTATTTTCTATTTTTAAAGCTTCGGTTATTTTTCGGCCTGCATTGGCAATATAGTTGCCGTTGACAACACCGAAATCGACATCATCAAGCGACACAAGAATTTGCGCAGGATCTAAAACTTTCACATCGATATCATACTTGCCTGGCTTGATACTATTAATGTTAAAGTCTACTGTTCCAGCATCTTCATTAACTTTGATCCATCCAAGTTCTTCAAGAATACGTGCTGCACGTTCTTGGTTCACTGGGTCATTTGGGAATGCAACCGTTGTTCCGTCTTGAACTTCATCTAATGAAGCGTGTCTTGTCGAATACAAACCTTGTGGGGCTGTTGGAACAAAAGCAATTCCCGTCATGTTCATGTTTTGTTCCTCGTTTATTCCTTCCATATATGCAGTGCTTTGAAAGATGCTCGCATCAATTGACCCTTCATCCATAGCGGGGTTCACTTGCATATTTTGTGAAAATGTTTTGATGTTTACTTTGTATCCTTTTTCTTCTAAAATAGGCAAAATCCCGTTTCGAAATTGATCTTCGTACGTACCGACACCAAATCCAACCGTAATTTCTTTCTTTTCTTCTTTATTTCCTGAAGCTTCTTTGTCTTTATTACCACAGGCTGCGGCAGTTACCAATAAGAAAGCTGAAAGCATGACGATGAATAGTTTTTTCATTGTTCAATCCCCTTCTTCTTTAATGCTTAGTTAACCAATAGGAATAATAAAACAGTACCATCATTTCATTTTTTCGTCAAACGTTTTATTGTCATCGCGTGAATTGACAGGTTTGAAGAAAAAAGGTACGATACTTTTTGAATAAATCATATAAGAATACTTTGCATTTTGAATGAACGACGTGAATAATCGTTGGCATATACTATTCAAAATGAATTTGAGGGGTTAACTCATGATTGAATTAAAAAATATAACAAAAGTTTATAAGCGGAAAAATACATCGATTACCGCTTTGAAAAACGTAGATTTGAAAATTGAAAAGGGAGAAATCTTTGGAGTCATCGGCTATAGTGGTGCTGGAAAAAGTACGTTAATTCGTCTCGTGAATTACCTCGAAAAGCCAACTGAAGGACAGGTCATCATTGAGGGAACCGATCTTTCTTCTTACACGACGAATCAACTTCGGGAAAAAAAGAAAGATATCGGAATGATTTTTCAGCATTTCAATTTACTAGAATCAAAAACAGTCTTTGATAATGTGGCATTGCCACTCGTTCTCAGTAAAAGAAAAAAACAAGAAATAAATGAAAGAGTCAATGAGCTATTGTCTTTTGTCGGCTTAGAAGATAAAGCGAAAAACTATCCAAATGAACTTTCGGGAGGACAAAAACAGAGAGTAGGAATCGCCCGGGCGCTTGCTTCGAACCCATCCATTTTACTCTGCGATGAAGCGACATCTGCACTCGATCCACAAACAACGGATTCGATTCTTAATCTATTAAAGAAAATTAATGAAGAATACAATATTACGATGTTGATCATTACACATGAAATGGATGTTGTGAAACAAATTTGCCATAAAGTGGCTGTGATGGAAAAAGGCGAAATTATCGAACAAGGGCCTGTTATTGAACTGTTCGGCAATCCGCAGCATCCTACGACAAAAAGCTTCGTTCGGACTGTCATTAAAAATGAAATTCCGAATCGTGTGAAACAGGCAATTAAAACAGGGGAAAACCACCGTTTGCTTAGGCTTGATTTTATGAATCAAAGCACATCTGAACCAGTCATTAACGAAATGATTGAATCAATCGGGGTTAAAATTAATATCCTCTACGCGAATACAACTGAAATTCAAGAGGCATTACTCGTTACGATGATTGTTCAGTTAGAAGCTGAGGCCCTTCAACTAGACGAAGCGGTTCGTTTTCTTGAGAAGAATCATGTAGTTGTTAAGGAGGTTCGTTCATCATGATTTCTACTTCGATCACGTCTGATCAATTTATGTTAGCCATTTACCAAACGATTCACATGGTAAGCATTTCTTTGCTTCTTGGTTCGATTATCGGCATTCCACTTGCCGTACTTTTGGTCGTCACAAAACCGGGAGGGGTTATCGAAAATAAATGGATATACGGGATTTTAAACCCGATTATTAACATTATCCGCTCTGTTCCTTTTATTATTTTGCTTGTAGCCATCATTCCTTTTACAAAATTGATTGTCGGGACTTCAATCGGTACAAGTGCCGCGATTGTACCTTTAACAATTTATATTGCCCCCTATATCGGCAGGCTCGTTGAAAATTCGCTTCTTGAAGTCAATCCGGGAATTATCGAAGCCGCAGAAGCAATGGGGGCAACACCCTATCAAATTATACGTTATTTTCTATTGCCCGAAGCCTATGGTTCGCTTATTTTAAGTATTACAACAGCAACGATCGGCCTAATTGGCGCTACTGCAATGGCTGGCGCAGTCGGCGCGGGCGGCATCGGGGACTTGGCGATCGTTTATGGGTATCAGCGATTTGACACGTTTGTTGTCGTTTCTACTGTGATCGTACTCGTCATATTTGTACAAGGAATCCAATCATTAGGGAATGTTCTTGCACGCAAGGCGAGAAGAAATTAAAATAAGAAAAATTAAGACATATTTCCTGGGCAATATGTCGAAAAAGTAGGCTAATCCAATTCATTGTATATTTTACCGTGTCGAAGAACTTCATAGATTGCTTTTCCATCACTGGCCCAATTGTTGGCATACTGGATTGGCAAAAGCGAGAAGAAGATGAAGTAAATCGAGAAATAAACAAATTGATAAAAGAAAAGATGCTTTTGAAAAATGCCGAAATGGATCAAGCCGTTCACAACAAAGATGGAAGAAAGGTTGAAGATGGAACCACCTGCATAAATCAGTGCGTGTTTCCATCTTTTTTCATTTCGTATTGAGTCATATTTGCAGGAAGCATTGATAAAATAAAGATGGCGAATTTGTACGTGCTTTACTTTTATTAGTTTTCTTCCACTGCCAATTTCCACCTTTGGCTTCGCTCCAAAAAGAAAAGCGAAAAAAGCATGTCCGGCAATATGGATGATAATTGTAAGGGGAAGTGTAATAAAAAAAGCCCAAGCGAATGTTCCCATATCATGAAGTGTAAACATGATGCATCTCCTTATGTTAGAGACATTTTTAACAAGATCCTTCCCTTTATCGATTACATCATAAACCTCATATTAAAATGTCGTAAATCTTGTGGTTTTTTGTATGGCGTATATGATCCGCTGAAGAGGTGTCAATGTGTCTTGGTATTTGTCAAAGCCTAAGGTAAAATCTCCATTTTCGTTGTTCCAAAGTTTGTTAAAATAATCGTTCGTTTCCCTCGTAATGGAAGAGTTGAGAGGGGCTGAAATTTTGACGTTTGTTTCGAGATTAAGATCGTCAAGATTCCGAGCGGTGAAATTTGTCGAACCTCCTATTATGACGGCTTGATTTTGTTTTCTTATATACATCAATTTTGGATGATATTGTTCGTTTGTTGTGTTATACCATCGAATATTGATTTTTCCGCTTGATTTTTCGTTAAATTCGCGAGCGACGGGTCGATTTGGCAATCCACTTTTTTTATTGCCGAACGCATTTTCATTCGGGTCTAAAATCATCTTGATGTTGACTCCGCGCTCAGATGCCGAATAGATGGCATCTATTACTTTTCTTTCGGCAATATAGAACATTCCAAGCCATAACTCGTCGCCAGCCTTAGTTTCTTTAATTTCTTGCAGGACATGTTTTAACACCTTTCCTTCTGTGAGTAATTGAACGGTATGGTCGCCCTCGGGCTTCTCGACACTTGAGGCGGAAGGCAGTTGAGGTCCATTGGAATAGGAGGCTACTGCTTGTTCAGACGCCAATAGATCACGAATGATTGATCCTTTTAATTCGAACGCGATGTTTGAGTGGTAGGCGCTTGCATCGTGTGGATTTCCGGAAAGAACGAGGGCTGTTTTATCTGTCACAACTGTTTTGCGATGATTTGCCTTAATGTTAAATAGTTTTAAATATGAGCGTAATGTCATATCCGGGGCTTGATTGGCCATCATATTTGGAAGCCAGCCTTGGCCTTCCTGGCCAAAAGGCTTGAAAAACATACGCCAAAAAGCTGAGTAAAGTGGGATGGAATCACGCAGTTTATCCAAATCGGAAAAAACGATCTGAATACCGGCTTCTTTTAGCTTCTCGAATTGTTCATTTTTATGAGAGTTGTAAGACGTATTTATTTCATCTGTAATTAAGACAATTGGCATGTTCGGATTTTTTCTCTTTTTCTCAATTAGCTTGTGAGTCAATGTTTCACTTAGCGGGGGAAAATTTAACTCCTTATCGTAATAGCCGTTGTATAAAAAGAAATCTAAAACGATAAACTGTTCCGCTTCATTGATTGTGTTAAAAACTTGCTTAAAAATTTGTTGGTCAACCTTTATTTCTTTTCCGTCTTTATATGTCAAATCAAATAGAAAACGAATATCTTCTTCTGTTGCGTTGTGAATTTTTCCTTCATAGGATAATCCTTCAGGAAGTGGCTTTTTTATTTGATAAATCATGGTCATGATATAAATCAGCAAAAAAGTGCTAATAAGTAAGATGAATATTTTTCTTTTGTTTACTTTATCCATTGCCGCATCTCCAATCCGTAATTAGAAGTCTATTCCCTGCATCTGTTTTTTAAAAACTTGCAAATAAATTCTTGGAATCAGTCGCTGGATCGTTAATAATTTATGTAAAAGAAAAAATAGGAGGGGAATCGTATGTTCGATCTCGCAATTATCGGCGGAGGGATCGTTGGGTTGTCCACTGGGATGTCCTTTCTTAACCGTTTTCCAAATTCCCGTATCGTGATTATTGAAAAAGAAACGGATTGGGCGACGCATCAAACGGGGCATAATAGCGGTGTTATCCATTCTGGCATTTATTATAAACCTGGCAGTTTCAAAGCTAGATTCGCTAAAGAAGGAAATAAAGCAATGGTAGATTTTTGTGAAAAACATGGCATTACCTATGATGTATGCGGAAAAGTAATAGTAGCAGCTGAGAAGGCGGAGCTTCCGCTATTAGACAGGCTTTATGAACGGGGATTACAGAATGGGCTCCAAGTCAGAAAGGTTGATAGCAGCGAATTAAAAGAAATTGAACCGCATGTTAATGGATTGGGTGCGATTCAAGTAAAAGATAGCGGCATCGTCGATTACGTTCAAGTGGCTCATAAGTTTGCAGAGCTTATAAGAGACGGAGGAGGCGAATTGCGCTTATCGACAACCGTTGAGAAAATCGCCGAGACGGAAAATGAAGTAGTGATCGAGACAAACCGCGGAACCATTCATTCTCGCTTTCTCGTAAATTGCGCCGGCCTGCAAAGCGATCGAATTGCAAGAATGGCAGGTCTGTATACGGATATGAAAATAGTACCTTTCCGAGGGGAATACTACACGCTCTCACCTGAAAAGCGCTATCTCGTAAACCATTTAATCTATCCAGTGCCGAATCCCGATTTCCCGTTTTTGGGGGTTCATTTTACGAGAATGATAAACGGCGAAGTGCATGCGGGACCGAATGCAGTTCTCGCTTTTAAACGGGAAGGGTATTCAAAGCAAAACATTGATGTGAAAGACTTAGTGGAGGTATTGTCATATTCTGGATTTTGGAAATTGGCAATGCCAAATATGAAAGAAGGAATGAAAGAATTAATCCGTTCTTTCAGCAAAAAAGCTTTTCTTAATAGTTTGAGGAGGCTTATTCCTGAGCTGAATGAAAGCGACATTGTTCCGACAGAAGCTGGGGTGAGGGCTCAGGCACTTAAGCATGACGGAAGTATGGTAGATGATTTCGCGATCTTTCCGGGAAAAAGCTCGCTGCACGTCTGTAATGCACCATCGCCAGCAGCCACAGCATCAATCATGATCGGAAATGAGATTGTCAACCGGATATCAGAACGCATAGCAGGCAGGACGCATGTGCAAGTTACCATGTAATCATCAGGCATTGTTTGATATACTAAACTAAACTGAGGCATCGTTCAGTTGTCCACATTGAAGAGTACTGGAGGAAGGGCTATGGGGAAATCGATCGCTTTTGACTCGATTCAGCCGTTAATCGAAAAGATTATAACGAATATTGAAAAAGTTATTATTGGCAAACGTGAAGTAGTCGAGCTGAGCTTAACAGCGCTGCTTGCAGAAGGCCACGTGTTGCTTGAAGATGTACCAGGTGTTGGCAAAACATTGCTTGTTCGGACATTGGCCAAATCTGTAAGTGCAGAGTTTAACCGGATTCAGTTTACTCCTGACTTGCTTCCTTCTGATTTAACAGGTCTTTCCATCTATAACCAGCAAGAGCAAACATTCGTATTTAAAGAAGGCCCATTAATGGGGCATATCATTCTTGCGGATG
This sequence comes from Pueribacillus theae, assembly GCF_003097615.1. Classification (NCBI taxonomy): domain Bacteria; kingdom Bacillati; phylum Bacillota; class Bacilli; order Caryophanales; family Bacillaceae; genus Pueribacillus; species Pueribacillus theae. Next base: position 5,409 of record NZ_QCZG01000054.1, on the reverse strand, counting down.
AAATTAACCGGACATCGCCTAAAACACAATCCGCTCTGCTTGAAGGAATGGAAGAAGGAAGTGTTACTGTAGATGGAACGACGCACATGCTCCCCCATCCATTTTTTGTTATGGCAACGCAAAATCCGATTGAATATGAGGGAACCTATCCGTTGCCAGAAGCCCAGCTTGATCGATTTCTTTTAAAATTAAACATGGGTTACCCGACACATGAAGAAGAAATTGAAATGATGAATCGCTTCGAACGGACCCATCCGTTTGACGAGGTATCTTCTGTTATTGCCCTTTCTGAATTAGTGAAGATGCAAAGGAACGTAAAAGAGATATTTATCGATAGGGCGATTAAGCATTACATTGTTGACGTCGTAAACGAAACGAGAAATCACCCATTTGTTGCGCTTGGCGTGAGTCCGAGAGGATCGCTTTCGTTAATGAGGGCATCACAGAGTCTTGCTTATATACGTGGCCGTGATTACGTCATTCCCGATGATGTAAAATATTTGATTCCACATGTATTTACGCACCGGATTGTGCTTCATTCAGAAGCAGCCTTCTCAGGAAAAATAGCGGAGGAAGTGATTGTTGAACTAATTGAGAAAATCCCCATCCCTGTTATGAAGGAACGTCACCTTTCATGATAAAACGCGCGGTGAAATGGCTATTCATCTTACTCCTTGCAGTGATGATGTATGCTTATGCCATGTTTCAAGGTGGTTTTGTCAGCTGGTTTCTTTTTTACAGCGTCATGCCGCTTTTCATTTATGCATTCATTATTGCAATTTTTCCGCTAAGAAACATTCAAATTGAGAGGACGTTTTCATCTGATTTATTGCAAGCTGGGCAACCATTAGAAGTGACGCTACACATTCGAAAGTCTTATTTTCCATTGTTTTACGTCATTATTGAAGATTGCATGACGAGTAGATTGAAGAAGCATGTGACAGCACAAGAGGGAACAAAGGCTTTATTTTTCCCCTTTTTTAAACGAAACATGCACTACACGTATCACATTCCTTCACTTCCGCGGGGAGATCATTTGTTCACAAATGTTACGATAAAAACTGGGGACTTGTTCGGATTTGTTGAAAAAAAAATAACAATCAAAAAGAAACAGCCGCTGTTTGTATTTCCAAAAGTCCAAAAGATTGATTGGAAACTTGCAAGCCAAGGGTTTTCGGGAACGTCCAATTCGTTCATGCGGAGAACAAAGAATGAAGCGTCTGTCGTTGTTGGGGTTCGTGATTATGTTGCTGGCGATCGCATGTCATGGCTTGATTGGAAGGCCACAGCAAAGCGCAACAAACTGTTGACGAAGCAATTTGAACAACATGCAAGCGATCGTGTTGTTTTATTTTTGGATGATAGTCAAGAAAGTTATAAAAAGAATGAGGAAGATTTATTTGAAGAGGCTGTTAGTCTTTCTGCGTCTCTCGTGGCTGCAGCCATTCGAAACGGGAATTCCGTTGTTCTGCCTTCACTGGCTGAATTGGAACAATCGCACATTCGGGTGGTTGGCCACCGCGATTATGAGCGGCAACTATACTATTTATTAGGGAAAGTAGAAGCGAATCGCCAGATGTCATTTGCGGAACACGTTAGGCAAGCTGCTGTTCATTATTCAAAAGGATATAATTATGTATTTATTACAACAAAAATATCAGATGAGCTGGTCATGCAATGTAAACAATTTGTCTTTAAAAACATTCAAGTTGATGTTTTTTTTATTGCGCATGCAAAAGCGGGAAAAGAGCGGCAAATTATTGAGTCATCTGTAAACAAGATGAAAGCGTTAGGTGTGAATGTGTACGTGATTTGGCACGAGGAGCCGAAACGAAGGAAAGAGGCGGGTGATAAAGGTGAAGCAATTAAAAAGTAAACGGCCTGACTTCTATTCATTTATCCTGTTTTTACTTGGTTTCTTTTTGTTTTGGGAGTGGCTCTTGCCCCTTCAGGAAGTCGGCCAGATTGCCTCTTTCCGCATCCTTCTTTTGTTTACGGTTTTTGTGTTTCTTCTATCCTATTTGAACGCTCCAGTTTGGTTGACGATTCCGTTTAATTTAATTGCAATCTTGTTCGTAATCCATCATACGTATTTTTCTGGATCCATTTTTAAACTTCAATGGTTGGAATCGTTTCTATCACAACTTAATGATTTATTTCGTTCGCTTGTTAGCGGAAATTTCGATTCAATCGGCGACGTGTCGCGGACATTTTTATTTTTGTTGCTCTTATGTTTAATCGGTTATTTGATGAAACAATGGCTCATTAAGCGCCGCAATGCGTTTCTTTTTTTATTTATGACGATTATTTACGTTACAGTCATTGATACATTTACGCCATATGATGCACGATTTGCAATTATCCGGATTGTTGTCATGGGTTTTATTTTAATCGGTTTGCTTCAAGTGGCAAAAATTCAAGAAAATGAAGGATTTGGTCCACGCCTTCGCTTTCCCGTAACCTGGTTTGGTTTAGTTGTCGTCATGATTCTCACCGCTTCATTAGTTGGCATCGCAGCTCCAAAGGCTGAACCTCAATGGGAAGATCCCGTTCCGTTTATTAAAAGTTTGGCAAATATGGAGGATGAAAATGGTTTAAATGGCCAAACTAAAAAAATAGGGTATGGCACAAATGACGAGCATCTTGGCGGTCCGTTTGAACTTGATACGACACCAGTCTTTTACGCTGATAGCGATACAGAACATTATTGGCGTGCCGAAACCAGGGATGTTTACACAGGTAAGGGTTGGACATCATCAAGAGAAGAAACGAAGCCGTTTTACGGAACATCCAAAACGTTATACGAAGAAAATGCTAAAATTGAAGAAAAAGAAGCAAACATTCAAATGACTGGCCTGTTATCCTACCCCTTTCTTTTTTACCCGGGGCAGTTAAAAAAAGTTAAGACGCCCGACATTCACGCTACATTCGAAGAAGATAGGCAATCTGGAAAAATTTCTACGAAAAAAAACGGCAGGAACTATACGTTGAAAGAATATACCCTCACTTACGATGATCCGACATTCTCAATCGATGAGTTGAAAAAAAGTGACGGGCTCTCGTATCCAGAGGAAATTCAACAAACCTATTTGCAGCTGCCGGATACATTGCCAAATCGTGTGGAAAAGCTTGCGAGAGAAGTGACAGCGGACAGCGAGACGTCTTATGAGAAAGCAAAAGATATTGAATCTTACTTTAGCAGAAATGGGTTTGAATATGATACGAAAAATGTTGCCATTCCGGGAGAAAAAGACGATTACGTTGACCAGTTTTTATTTGAAACGAAAAAAGGCTACTGTGATAATTTTTCATCCTCTATGGTTGTCATGTTAAGGAGCATTGGGATACCTGCAAGATGGGTAAAAGGTTTTACAGAAGGAGATTTCAAAGAAATCCTTGCTGACGGAAAAAAACGGCATTTAATTACGAATAAAAATGCCCATTCATGGGTTGAAGCGTATTTTCCGGGTTCAGGGTGGGTGCCATTTGAACCGACAAGAGGTTTCCAAAACCCATTTCAATTTATCAGCACGTTTGAAAGTACTGCAGCTCAAATCGAAAATAGACAAGTACAAGATGAAAAAGAAGAAGAAAAAAATGAAGTTCAGCATAATGAAAATGGACAAGAAAGGGAAACGATCTTCCCTAGGATAAACCTCCCGGCTCTTCTTGCTATAGTAGGGGCGGTATTGCTTATTGGCCTGTTATTTATGAAATACTACCGGAGTCTTGCCAGGCAGTGGGTTCTTCGCAAGTATTCAAACCGATTTGGTGAATCTAAATTTTTCGATGCGTATAAAAGTCTTCTTTGGCTATTTGATATGCATGGCTACAAGCGGGAGCCCCATCAAACATTAAGAGAATTTGCCTTTGAAATTGATGAAAAACTTGGTAATCACTTTATGATGAAATTGACGAAGGTTTATGAAGAAAAACTTTATTCGTCTAAAAAAGAGGAGTATAATTGGCCGGAAATAGAAAAATTGTGGAAAAATTTAATTAAAAAGCTCTCGTATTGACCATCGAACATGTGATTGATAGAATAAACGCAATTAATGAAACGTTGAATTAGAAGAAAGTGGTGTGGTATATGCAAGATTTTATTCAAAATGCGATTAATGAAATACGCGAGACAGTCGGTGATAAAAAGGTCATTTGTGCGTTAAGCGGCGGCGTTGATTCCTCTGTTGTGGCCGTGCTTATCCATGAAGCAATCGGTGATCAATTGACATGCATCTTCGTTGACCACGGGCTGCTAAGGAAGGGCGAAGTGCAAAGTGTGATGAAAACGTTCCGCGAAGGCTTCGACATCAATGTCATTCAAGTCGATGCGAAAGATCGCTTTCTATCCAAGCTCGCAGGTGTAACGGACCCTGAAGAAAAAAGAAAAATTATCGGAAATGAATTTATTTATGTATTCGAAGAAGAAGCGAACAAGCTTCAAGACATCGAATTTCTTGCGCAAGGAACGATTTATGCCGATGTTGTTGAAAGTGGGGCAAATAATGCAAAGCTAGTGAAATCGCACCATAATGTCGGCGGATTGCCTGAACGGATGAACCTTAAATTGATCGAGCCACTTAAAACTTTATACAAAGATCAAGTGAGGGAAGTTGGAAAAGGACTTGGGCTTCCGGACGAAATCGTCATGCGGCAGCCGTTCCCAGGACCGGGGCTTGGCGTCCGTGTTATCGGTGAAATTACAGAAAAGAGACTCGAAATCGTACGGGAGTCTGATGCGATTTTACGAGAAGAGATCAAAGAGGCGAACCTCGATCGGGAAATTTGGCAATACTTTACCGTCCTTACAAACATTCGAAGCGTGGGGATGACAGACTCAGCACGCACATACGATTATACTGTCGGCATTCGCGCCATACACTCCACAGACGGGATGACTGCTGATTGGGCAAGGATACCTTACGATGTGTTGGAAAAAATATCAAAACGGATTGTCACTGAAGTTCCACATGTCAACCGGATCGTTTATGACATTACAACGAAGCCTCCAGCTACAATTGAGTGGGAATAAAAAGCTAACTTGATTTAAAGAGAGAACGCCTATTTGACAGCATTTGTCCTAAGTTAAAATGGACAAAATAAGTTAAAAATAAGATATTTCCCTGCCAAAAACCCTGCCAATAAAACATTTTGGCGGGGAATTTTGTTTTTACACTGAATTTTGGCAGGGATTGTTTTTTTTGTATCCGGATTAAAATTAATTTAAATGTATGTTAAAGTATAGGACCAATTAGCTGAAGAAGGAAATAGAAATTAAAAGTAGAATTTATTTTATAAGGATTGTTATTCCGAGTCAGAATAGTTAAACAACGATTGATTAATTAGCCCAGCGGTAATATGTCAACACCTGAAAACTAGAGAATTGGAAATTAAATCTTAAAAAAGCTA
>NZ_QCZG01000053.1 GCF_003097615.1 Pueribacillus theae | reverse complement strand
AACTAATGCATTCTTTGATGTTTTTAACGACGATACTGTCACTTAACAATATAGTCCGTTTTCCCCCAGAAATTTTTTTTAGATTTCATCGATTTCTATCCGAAACAAAATTGCTCTCTCTTGATCTAGAAAAGTGACTTTTTCTAGATTAATTGGTTTCTCGCTTGAAATCGTTGATATATCATACTTACAGAATATATTGCTTTATTACTCTGGTTGTTTTTCAACTACCTTCCTCAAGTTATTTTCAGCTATTTCTTCAAGGCAACAAAAAACACGGAGGAAATTGGAGGATGAATCCAACTATCCTTCGTGCTGTGTACATTTATCAATTTACTATGTACAAAAAGATAAAGATGAAACAAAAAAATCCGAAGATGTACCGGAAGTATACCGGAAAAATCTTCGGGTTAGGGGTACCTTTTCCAATTGATTCAGGCCATCAATTTCTCCCTCTGTTCCGCCCCAATGTTCTGCTAAACAGATTAATTTACGATATGGAAGAACTAAATACAAAAAATGGCTGGATTCCTCAACTTGCGCTTTTGCTTACATTAATATTCTCCTTTAATTACAAAAAACGAGCCCCGAATTGTTCCAGCTAGTTTAGATTTTTGCCTAGCAAACTTAAACTTCCCTTCTAACTCTTTTGGTACCTCCATCCCCTCAGAAAGCTTAAAACCAACGGCCCGCTTCTTAGGGTCATCAACTGTATACATAACGTTGACCCCAAGACCATTCTCATAAAAGACGTAGGCAAATTTGATATTTTCCACTTGAAAACGCGACGTTTCTAAAGGTTTGGCCGCAAACTCAATATCACGTTCCTCTTTCAAAATTCGGTTCACATAATCAAGGGGCTCCCGGCTATCGCTAGCTGGTACAACCACAAATTCATGCTTGTATTTGTTCATAAAGTAACGAGCTTCATTAGCACGTAAACCAGCAAGCGCTTCTACTACAGGTGAAGACTCTAAACCAACCGTAGACACATTTTTAAAATCAACGATACAGGACATTTCAACCCCTCCTTTTATCTCTTTATTTCCTAACAACAGGAATCCACATTTCACCAAATACTAAACCGTTTCGCTGCCCCATCTCAACCGTTGCATTTGGCCCACCAACATAGGCAAAATTCTTTGCTTCTGGCAAGGCTTGACCAAAGGCAATGCCAGTAAGCTTATTACTCAACTCTTCAGACGTCTTCTCTTCCCCTTTCACAACTAAGTACTCCCCCTTAGGAAATTGGATAACTCTGGATTCTTCTAGTGCCGGTGCTGATGCTAATGCTGATGCCTCTATCATGACGCCAGCATAATACATCATCTTGTTGTTTACCGCTTCGTTCACAGCAAAAATGTAGTCATTTGTGGCTATTGCTTTTAAAGTGTCAAGCCTTCCATCTTGTCTGACTGCCTGACAAAAGTCTGCCTTTTCCTTGTTTATGCCAGCAAAGTCTGTGTAATCACTCTCAAGCTCAGTTCCAGTACCTAACACGGTAAAGCTGTCTTTTTCTTCTATGGTAAAATCTGCCATATTCAAACCCTTCCTTTTTTTAAAATTTACCAAATGACTTGTCGTCTTCACTTGATAAGGTTATGATAGCCTTAAATCATGTCAAAATATGATACTGTTTAGGAGTCCCGATGAAAAAAGTTGAACGGATTAATACCATCATGCGGTATATTAATAACCGCTCCCACTTTACAATTTCTGAAATTATGCGAGAATTTAACATCTCTCGTTCGACAGCTATTAGAGATATCAGAGAAATTGAGGCACTGGGGATGCCACTTGTCGCTGAAGTTGGAAGGGATGGAGGTTATTTTGTCATGAACAACTCTGTCCTGCCCACTGTTCGCTTTACCGATAATGAGATTAAAGCTCTTTTTATTGCCTTTATGGCCACAAGAAATCAACAACTCCCCTATCTAAAGAGTCGTCAGTCTTTAGCTGAAAAATTATTAGGACTCATCTCAGAAAACCAGCAGGATGACCTTGTTCTTTTAAATCAAATTTTGCTTTTTGAAGGAACCAACCCTAATAATCCCGACCTACTTGAGCTTTCAGACCTCCCCCATCCTTTGTTAGAAAAACTCATCCAAATCCTTCTTTTGGATAGCTATTTATTGATTACCATCAAAGAAGGGAAAGTAATAAAGTCTTACCCAATTTATCTCCTGCACCTTTATCAAGAAAAAAGCCATTGGCTGATTGAAGGCTTTGACTTAAGAGAAGAAATGAAGAAGATTTTTCCTGTCGACCATCTCATCAATGTCGAACCCTACCCGACGAAAAAAAGATTAAGCAAGAAAAAGATTTTAGAAAAACTAAGTAAGCAGGAAGAAGTAATCAACCTTGTCCTTGAACTTGGTCCAAAAGCGATTGCCCAGTTCAAAAAATACCATCCTTTAAAAGTTTCCATTTCCTATACGAATCCTTACCAAACCACAGCCATTCTAAAGACTTTTATCAATGTTAACAATTCCGAAGAATTGACCGAAATAACAAATTGGCTACTTTTTCTAGGTGAGAATATCAAGGTAAGGGAAATGCCAGAAGAAGTCTTGGAAGATTTGCAAGAGAGATTAATTTTATACAGCCCATGAGCAGTTGCCAGTTAAAAACTGTAGCTGCATAATATAAATTTTAACCTCCGTATCATTCAATAGATTTTTGTAAATTTATTAGCGTTTCTAACAAATCTTTATATTTTTCCTCACCCATACCATTTTCAACCTTTTGTTGTATTTGTAACCAAATAGGCGTTGCTTCTTCTAATTTGATAAGACCTATGTCGGTTATCGAAATAGATTTTGTTCTTGAATCATTTTTATCCTTTGTAATGTTAACATAGCCACTTTTTTTTAAGATATGTACATTACGAGTAATAGTCGTTTGGTCAAGTAACATAATCTCTCCTAGCTTACTAATTGAAATTTCTTTATGACGGGCAATGTTTACTAACATATAGTATTGGGTGACTTTTAAACCAGTAGATTGCATTTGCTTTTCATATGCTTGAGTAACGATTCTTGCTGCTTTTCTAAGGTTCGCACAGGCACAAAGTTGTATAATATAATCCATCTCGTTGTGTTTGTTATTCATAAAGCAGATCTCCTTTCAAATCCATTCAAACTTAATAAGTCGTTCACGATATTTTCATTAAAGAAGCATTCAATATTTAATTGGTAATTACTTCTTGACAGGTAAAATGTTTACTAATACCATTATACATGTACATACATGTATTTGGAAAGAAAAGAAAACATCTTCTTTTTAGTAGTGCCCAATATATGTATATACATATAAATGGTTGAAGGAGGATATTCTATGTAGGACAATGATTAAATTTGTATTGATTATAATTTCAATTCTATGCATTAAATGTTTTTTATTTAGATGTAGTTTGGATTAATTTTTTTAAATATTAAATAGGATTGCTTCGGCTCAATCAGCAAAATTTCAGAAATTGGGGGGATAATGATGGTTAAGAAGGCGCTTTATCTTGATGATTTAAAAGTAGGCGATTCTTTTATCAGTGAAAAATATCATTTAAGTGCAGACAAAATAAAAAGATTTGCCAATGAGTTTGATCCACAAGCTTTTCATTGTGATGAGAGTTTAGCAGAAGATACTTTTTTCAAAGGATTAGCTGCCAGTGGTTGGCATACTGCAGCGGTTACGATGAAATTATTGACGGGTAGTCTACCTTTGGCTCATGGGATTATTGGAGCTGGCGGAGAGATTACATGGCCACAGCCAACTCGCCCAAATGATGTGTTATATGTAAAGAGCACAATTAAAGAGATCAAACCTTCTAAATCAAAACCTAACCAAGCACTTGTAATTGTTGAGTGTGAAACTTTAAATCAACGTAATGAGGTTTGTCAACGTTTGGTAACAACGCTTTTAAGCTTTAGAAAGAGTTAAGATTAGAAAATTCACTGTAAAAGCTATAGAGGGGTTTTTGGCAGTCTAAACAGTCGTAGTGCAGTTGCAAAAATCTGAAAAAGGTATTTACCCCCACTTGTCCATAAATTTATTGAATTGGTTAAGCGTTTTTTTGAACGTTGATGCTAGTATATTTTATTAAAAACGAGAACTTACCATTCCAGGTAGTTCTCGTTTTTTCGAATTAATGGATTTTACTTACATTATTTATCCGCCAAACTTAAGTCTTCTTCCTTTTGTTTAGACAATACTTTTGTATCTGGAAGGGCCATTAATGCTGGAACAAAAGTAGGAAGCAATACAAAGCAAAGTACGATTAAGCCTATAATAACTGCTATGGCCAATTCAGTTAACAGCACCATTCCAGCGGGTATAAGCGTCGCAAAGGTACCTCCTAGGATGATGATAGCCGCTATGATCACACCGCCTGTATGCTTGGAAGCCAACACGATTGCTTCTTTAGGCGACAGATGTGGGTATTCCTTAAAGCGCATCATTAAGAATATACTATAATCTACTCCCAAGGCTACAATGATGATAAAGGAGAAGAATGGAACAAAGGAAGAGAGGCCTTCATACCCTAGCAAATCTAAGAAAATATAGTTTGTGATGAACATGGCTGCATAGTATGCACCTACGAGAGATGCAGTGATGAAAACCGGTGTCCAGAAAGATCTTATCACAAAGAACAGCACAAGCAATACGCCTATAATGACGATGATCGTTGTTCTATTTAGATCTCTGGACAGTATATCGTTCATATCTTTGGTTGTAGCACTTGATCCAGATGTTCCACTCTTGGCATCTGAAAGTACTGTATCTTTCAGTCCATTGGAAACCGTTGTGTTAATTTTATTGATCGTATTTAAAGCTTCCTTTGAATAAGGTTCATCATTCAAAACGATTGTCATCTTTGTAATTTTTCTATCCTTGGACAAGAACGCATCTAATGATTTTTTAAAGTCTTTGTTCGTCAAAGCTTCCTTTGGAATAAAGAAATTTTTATTTGTATGAAGTTGGGATAAATAACCATTCGTTTGTCCAAGTCCATCAGAAATTTGTTCCAATCCGCCGTTTACATCTGATAGTTTTTCCCCAAAGGTACTGAATCCATTGAGGCCGTCTGCAAGTTGCTGCTGACCCGACTTCATCTGGCCAAGCCCATCATTTACACTGTTCATGTTCGTTACGATTGTGTCGATTCCAGAAGACGCTTTCCCAAGTCCTTCTTTCAGTTTTTTTAAACCGTCTGCCATTTGGGATAAACCGCTGCCCATCTCTTCAAGATTTTTATTGGCGGTACCAAAACCGGCGGTTACTTCATTGTAGTTTTCATTTAACGCTTGAATGCCCCCAGGTGTAATTTGACTTAAAGATGTGGATAACTGGTCGATTGTATGCTTTAATGCTTGGTAATTCGCATCATCTTTGGCATTGGAATAACTGCTTCCTAAGGCATCCGCCATTGATTGCATTTGAGAGAGTGCACTTTTTACACCCAGAAGCGCTTGGGCTGCCTCTTGATAGTGGGTCCCCATCTCCTTATAACCAGCCTGCATCTTTCCATAATTATCAGCTAACACTGCTACTCCGCTGCTCATCTTTGAAAGATTCGTTTCTATAGCCGCTATACCGTTCGAAATCGTTTGTGGATTACTTGTCCCATCATCGATTCCAGCTTGGATTTGCTTTAATCCTTTGGTTAAGGCGGTCATACCGTCTTGAAGCTCCGCAGTACCGTCAACCATTTGGTTAACATCAGAAAAATCCGCTGATCCGAGCTTTTCTTGTGCTTCCTTCATTCCATCATGTATTTCGTCAACACCGTCTTGAGTTTGTGATAAGCCATCTGTAACTGACTCCATTTGGCTGTCGACGTAAAAATCTTCAATTTTCTCCCCTTGAGGCTGTGTTACAGAAGAAACCTGCTTTACTCCCTTAATCCCTTTAAGTCTTTCCGTTACGTTATCAATAACGGCTAGAGACTCATTATTATCAAGGGCTTTGTTATTTTCAATAACAACAGTAGCAGGCATGGACTGCCCTTTACCAAAATGCTCCGAAACCAATTGAATCGCTTTGGAAGAAGGATATCTGTCTCCAAGTTCCCCGACGGTATCAAAGTTAAGCTTTTCCTGATGGAAATAGACCATTGGCCCTATTATGCAAAGGATGATGACAGTGATGACAATAGGGTGTTTGGTAGCAAAGGAAGATGATTTTCCCCAGAATTTGTTTTCCTTATGGCCACCAACATTTTTGGATGGCCAGAAAAGTTTTTTGCCTAGCAGCTTCATAATAAACGGAGTTAAAGTCAAAATTTCGAGCAATAGTATTGTTACACCTATTACAACAACAACACCAGATTGATAGATTGGCGATTCGGAAAAAACGAGAGCAAGGAAAGCAATAAACACAGTGGCTATACTATAAGCTATTGTTTTTCCTGCTGTTTTATAAGTATTTATGATCGAATCATCTATAGAGTGGCCATGTGACAGTTCTTCCTTAAATCGATTAAAAAGAAGAATGTTGTAATCCGTGCCTAACCCAAAGAGGATGAGAACTAGAAGCATTTGGGTAAGACTTGTAATCGGAAATCCCGCTTTATCAATTAATTGGGCTGCAATTCCCATGGAACATAGATAGGAAAAGGCTACCGCCATAAGAGATACCAATGGGGTAACGACAGACCGAAATGCAAGGATAAGTACGACTAAAATAAATACAACGGTCAATGCGGCACTCTTCTCGACACCTGCCTGCGATGCCTTCAGATAATCATTATTGATAAAGTCTTCACCGCTCAGATAGTATTCAACAGGTACATTATTAAGTTTGCTATCGAATTGTTTTTTGATATCATCTATTTCTCTAGCTTTCTTATCAAGCTTATAGCTCACCATAAGAGTTGTACCATCTTTAGAAACTAAAGAGCTTTTTGCTTCAGGCATACTGAAGGGATCAATTATGTTTGTGACGCCAAGTTCTGAACTGCTATCACTAAGTGATTTTACCGCTTCCTCGATTTCTTTCATTTCACCATTCGAAATTTTATTTTTATTATAAAAAACGATAAGGTTGTCTGTACCTTCCGCTGTATCCATTTTCTTTAATATATTGTCTGCTATGACGGATGGGCTGTCTTTACTTGTACCTTCCTGTCCTTTTTCCCGCAGTATTGCATTGATGTCTGGCTGAATGACAGTAAGCACTATCGTGGCAATGAGCCAGATTGCGAATATAGCCCAACGGCCTTTAATAATCTTTCTCACCTTGCACCCTCCATTTTTAATTTACAAGTTTATTTTCCGTGTTTGGCTTCTCCAGGAAAGTACAAAACCTCAAAGAATTCATCATTGTCCATTCCTTCTGCCTTCATTTTTTCCTTGACAGCTGAAACCAATAACCGCATTCCCTTCTCTACTATCTCTTGTTCGTTAGGGCTTAATAGATCTAGCACACCGATTAATGATGTATTTGCAATTTCCAATATGCTCTCATTGATTTCTTCAGCAAGTTCGGCAGACAAGGAAATATCCACGATACGTTTATCGTTAGCATTCGGAGTTTTCACTAGAAAACCTTTTGAAATAAGTCTTTCGACAATATCTGAAACGGTGCTTTGCGTCATTTTTAAATTTTGAGAGAGTTGTTTAATACTGACAGTTTTATGTGCGAACACATCGCCAATAACCTTTACTTGGGGAATGGTGACACCATGCTCCTTTGCTTGTTTCTGAAGACTTTTCATAATATAGCGATGTAAAAAATCAACGGATTCACGAATAAAATTAGCCTTATCCACTATGTCTAGCCCCCTTTCACAAAAACATCGCACACGATACATCGTACACGATTTATATTATGAGTATACTCTTTCATTGTCAATGTAAAAAAATAGATTATCAGAATTCCTAATAACAAAGATAGTATAGTCAGTATGAGCCTTTGATGTATAAGGAAGTGGGAGATCATTGGAGAGAAAAAAGACTGGATCCTTACGGATCCAGCCCCGAACGTATATTGATTTTTCATTGTGAAAACCGATTGAATGTTAGTGAAAAAACCTCTAATTACATAGTCTAAGTTCTCCTGCTGTTCTTCCCGTTTCAGGACCGGCTTTTTTATCCAAGTGGCAGGGAGGCACTCAGCAAAACCATTATGAACATTCTAATGACTACTATTACTGTGTAAATAAGCGGAAGAATGACTGGGAATTGGTTTAAAGCGAGACTTCCAAACAGCCGTTTCTTTTTCCGGCTGGGTAAGATTTCCTAGCTCCTCCATTCTTTTTAAAACAACAGCCTGTCTTTCACTTGCCTTTTCGGGATTTTTTATTGGTGAATAAATTTCTGGTGCCTTTGGGAGGCCTGCAAGTATAGCTGCCTCTTTTAATGTAACTGTATCTTGGCCTAACAAATTTTTATCAAAGTACAGCTGGGCCGCTTCTTTTAAACCATATGTCCCATGGCCGAAATAAATCGTATTTAAGTACATTTCTAATATTTCTTCCTTGGAATAAAGGCGTTCGATTTGAATTGCCATGAGTATTTCTTTTAATTTTCTTCCAATCGATTTATCCTGCGTCAAAAATTGATTTTTTACGAGCTGCATCGTGATTGTACTGCCACCTTGAGCAAAAGATAGGGTCTTGAGATCTACCAATAATGATCGAGCTAAGGAAATCGAATCTATACCAAAATGATGATAAAAACGATGATCTTCTATACTGACAAAAGCCTGGGGAACATAGTCAGGCAGCTCGGCAATCGGTACAAAGCTTTCATTCTTTTTAATGGCTTCAAGTTGGGCAATCTGTTCGTTGCCTACCAATATTTCTCCAGCAATCGCCATAAACATAAAGCCGGCAAACAGGAGTAGAATGGGAATGATCAACCATTTCCCTTTATGTGAACTTTTTCTTGCGAATCGAGTCGTGCGGCTATTTCCCACATTCCGTTTCAAATCAATCGAACGAGCATTCATTAGACACTCCCCTTTGCTTACCGCTTATCCTTAGTATAGAAAATGATTCAGCTTAAACCTATTGATCTTCATTTCATTTCCCTTACATTTTTGTCATGTTTTTTGTTAAAGTCTCCATTGTTGGAGACAAATTAGAGCCTGCTTTTGAAAAAAGATTGATCAAAGCAGGCTCTTTAAATATTTTGTTCAGAAGAATTTTTGTGACAAACTCTCTCCATTGAAATGGCGAGCTTCGAATTCCCGGCTTTAACTTAATATATACTTTTACTATTTTCCGGCAGTTTGAACGGATTTTCTTTATTGATGCGATCATAAAACATAATGCCATTGAGATGGTCTATTTCATGTTGAATGACAATAGAGGGATATCCGCTAAGTTTTAATAATATCTCTTCTCCCTCCAAATCAAAACCTTTCACTTTAATCCGCTCATATCTTGGAACAAGCCCTTTTATATCACGATCGACAGAGAGGCACCCTTCTCCTTGCGGCAAATAAATCATGGATACAGAATGGCTGACTATTTTTGGATTAATCAGTGTATATTCATGCTCATTACCTTTCTCATCCGTTAAATACGCTGCAAACATTCGCTTATTCAAACCAATCTGATTTGCTGATAAACCTACTCCAGCGCGTAAATTATATTTGTTTGCCAGATCGGGATCTTGACTATTCTTCAAGAAATTCAACATGCAATTTAATGTTTCCTTATCTTCTTCAGAAGGCGGCACCATCACTTCTTGTGTTTTTTGATGCAGAATTTGATTCCCTTCCCTTACAATATCTTTCATCGTAATCATATAATTTGAATGAAATTTACTCATAAATAAATAATTCATCTACCTTTACTTTTAATATTTTTGATAATTTGAAAGCCAGTTCCAGTGTAGGATCATATTTATCATTTTCTATACAATTTATCGTTTGCCTAACTACTCCACACTCCTCGGCAAGTTTCGCCTGCGTAATTCCTAATTTTTTCCGTATTGTTTTTATTTTATTTTTCAAGAGTATCACCCGTGTCAAAAGTATTGGACATTTTTATTTTAACAACCTGAACAAATATGTCAATTACTTTGGACATATTTGTTTGATAGTGAATAGATATTGGCACACTTAAACCCTTACCTTACCTGCTTTCCACCCCTTTTCACCTTCAAAAAATGTTAAGGATAAAAGGATGATTGTTCAGGCATTTTATTTGGTTTTTCTTTGCCGTTTTTTACCAAACGATTGAATAAACTGAATGTCATGATAAGCAAACAAAAAAAGAACCGGGGCAACGTACCAACGGTACGCTTCCCGATTCTTGTCAGATTTACATCGTTCCGTATTCCCCTGTTCAAAAGAATAGCAGGAACTAAATTTATCCTTACGATAGTTTGTGCACAATTAGGGAGGATATTTCAAGTTAAAGGAACTTTGACATACTATTTAAAAATGCCCAGTTTCCAAAACATCCCGCATTCTATCTAAACGAATGTACTAATCGACATCGTGCTATTACATTTCGTCAAGCGGCACGTCTTTGACATGTGTTGCGATCCACCAAATGTGTCCAAAAGGATCTATGATTCCTCCGCGCCGATCACCTTCAACATGATCTTCTACAGGCTCCAGTTCCTTTGCACCTGCATCAATCGCTCGTGCAAAAAGAGTATCTACGTCCTCAACATAAACAAAAATATGCATCGTAGTTCCTCCAATAGACTGTGGGCTGCGCATAATCGGGTATTCTGGAAATTCGTCCACGATCATGATTGGTGAATCACCGATCTTGATCTCCGCATGCTGAACCTTTCCACTATCGCCTGTTACACGCATCAATTCAGTTGCTCCAAACGCTTTTTTGTAAAATGTTATGGCATCGGCTGCATCCTTGATAATCATGTACGGTGTCACAGCGTGATGGCCCTCCGGTATGGCTTTTGTTTTATGTGTCATAAAACGTTCCTCCAATTCATTAAAAAATTTGAATGCATTCATCCCAAAAAATTGGTCAAATACTGGAACGATTGCATCAAATTTATTCTAAGTCCTATTGAAATGAGTGGTATTGTAAAAAAATGACCCTACCCGCCAAACGGGACATGATTTTTTTGTTTCCCTTGATTTAAGTGGTAGGTTGTTGGGCTAAGACCGGAAAAAGACCGAAAATCGTGGATGAAATGTGCCTGGTCATAATAACCGGAGGTCAAAGCAATATCTGTCCAATCAACTTGCTCTCCATCTTCAATGAGACAAAGCACATTCTGAAAGCGCTGAATACGGCAAAATTGTTTTGGTGTCAATCCGACTTCTTCCTTGAACACTTGAATAAATCGTCTTGAACTCAAACTAATTTGTTCAGTCACATCAGCAATCTTCCACTGATGGGGGGAAGCCAGAAATTTCCTAAGCGCGAAAACAACAGCAGGATGAGATGCCGAGGCTTGAGTCATCATTCCCATCAAGTATTGTTCGAGAATTTGAAATTTGGCAACCGGCGTTTCAGCTTCAAGAAGTTGTTCTCGCATTTCAGTCGCTTTTGTCCCCCAAAGTTCGTCCAACGCCACATGCTCATTGTGCAACTCATCTGCTGGTAACTTAAGAAAAGGAAAAGCACCACCGGGTTTAAAATGAACTCCTATAGTTGACGCTTGACTTGCCGTGTCGATAACTGTAAAGTCTGAATGTGGACCGGAGATCAGGCTCCCACGAAAACTTTTAAACCGGTCATGATTCTTTTGATCGTATACGTTAATCTTATCTTCTTCAAGATTGATAACGAATTCCATAGAACCATCCGGCAGGAGACGCTCCATTTTATGAGGCGGGTGGTAACCTTTATATAACCAAAATATATTTATAAAATTCGACAAGGGAGGCTGAGGATGGTATGTATGAAAAAGGGTCAAAACGATCACTACCTTCAATAGTTTCTAAAAAACACAGTCATTCCGAGTTCTAGTATTTCGGCTAATTTTCGATAATTTAACATCGTCAAGATAACATATGTTCTATCACTAGCCCAGTCATCTTTTCAAAAAATTTATGGACTTTTTGATCAAACGACAGTAACCATTGTTTGATAAATGCCAAATTGATGCTGGTTACCGAGTTTCACATATGATTTCCCCCTCCAATAATGCTTTCCTTAAAGATTCTATATATTTTTAATCATTCCTGTTTACGCCGTTTTAATCGTTGAATCAATTTCCATAAAATTATATTTCCTCATGTGAACCGGCGTTTAATCAAACGTTTAATTAAAAAGGCCTTCAAAACCAATTAAAAAAACAGAAAGATTACCCCCACCGTTCTTGTAAAAGCTGTATCTCTTTCGAATGTGAAAGTTCTTCTTTTGGCGTTTCCAAAATGAATGGAATATTTTTGAAATGCGGCGTCTTTATTAGTTGATCAAATTGAGACTCTTTTATGTAACCTGATCCAATAATAGGCGCATGCCGATCTTTTCCAAGCCTGGCGGCGTACTTCGAATTATTCAAATGAATGAGCTCCAATTCAGCAAAATAGCCAATTTCTCTTCCTTTTTTCATCAGTTCCCTCCAATTGCCCCCGTCCCATAAACCACATGAAAATGCATGGCATGTATCAAAGCAAAATCCGATTTTTTCAGGATGCTCACATAATTTCCGGATTTGGACCAGTTCTTCCAATGTTGTCCCGAACACACCAGGCAATCCAGCATTGTTTTCGAGCAATATCTTAGCGGAGCCTTCCCACTGGTTTAAGACTTCATTAAGCATGTCGAGGAGAAGTTGGTAGTTTTCAATGAGGGGAAGCCGGGAAATGCGCTTGCCAAAATGGACGACCACACCAATGGAACCACACGCTTCAGCAATTGCGAGATCATTTAATAAAGAACGGATCACTTGGTCACGCTTTTCTTCATTATGCGGCGTTAAACTTGTGGGATAAGGAGAGTGGCTGACAGATTGAATGGCGTTTTCCTCACAAAACGCCTTGCATAATGCTGCATCTTCCTTATTAAAGTCTTTCACGATCAAACTTCGGGGATTTTTCGGAAAGTATTGAAAGGCGGCGGCATTCATTTGAAACGCTTTTTTTGCCGCTCCTAAATAGCCTTCCCGTATGGAGATGTGGCAACCAAATCTCATGATGCATTCTCCTTGCATTACTGCTGGCAGTTTTTACAAAAATAGGTTTTACGGGTGGACATCTCCACTTTCACAATGGGTGTACCGCACCGTGGGCATTCTTTTCCTTCCAAGCCGTGAACGGACATCGGATAGCCGCCTGTTTTGCTGTCTTGCTTAAAAAGAGGCTCTGCCATATAACCGCCGTGCTGAATCGCCTTCTGAAGAATAAATCTGATGGATTCGTATAAACGGACGAATTGTCCATGATCGAGTTCATTTATTTTTCTTTCTGGAAGCAGCTGGGCATGCCAAAGAATTTCATCCGAATAGCGATTCCCAATCCCGGCAATCACTTCCTGATTCATGAGCGTTGTTTTTAATCCACCTCTTCTGCTTTTCATCCTGTCGAAAAACATATCAATTGAAAAACTCGAAGAGAGTGGTTCAGGCCCGATTTTCAGAAATTTTTTTTCGAGCCTTTCTGGTGTCAACAGGTGCAAATACCCTAAACGAAGGCCAATGAAATAAAGGTGATGATCTCCAAAGGATAGTTTCACTTGTACCGTATGTTCTGGCCGATCTTCGTCTTTTCCATAAAACATCCAACCGCCAAGCATCAAGTGCAAAAGTAAACAAGAACCATTTTGCAGATGAAAAATTAAATATTTGGCTCTTCTTTCAAAAGCCTCAATTTTCTGGTTCGTTACACGAAGAATAAATTGTTCTGTAGACAAATTCACAGATTTTTCCCGAGTAACCATAGCTTTTGTAATGGTTTGGCCGCCAATGAATTGCTGCAGCAAGGTTTTATATGTTTCCATCTCTGGCAGTTCGGGCATTTTCTCTTCCTCCACAATTAGCTTCTTTAATACCATTATCCCTCAAGATGCAAAAAACATGAGAATAAAAAATAGGCCTAGCCCCTATTGGATCCAGCCCTCTGCTCATCTTTTATTAATTAATGAATATTATGCTTTTTGAAGTTGCCTCCCTTCACCTCTGATACATCGTATACTGCTACAAAGGCATTTGGATCAATTTCTTGAATAATTTCTTTCATTTTGCTTTCTTCCAAACGGTTAATGATACAAGTAATTTCCTTGAATTCTTCATTAGAATAACCGCCAAGTGCCAGTGAATAAGTTGCTCCACGGCCTAAGCGATCACGAATGGTCTCAACCATTAATTCAGGCTGAGTGGTGATAATCTTATAGCTTTTAGAACCGCTTAAACCTTCTTCAACGATGTGAATTACTTTCGTAGCGATAAAGTAAGCAATGGCTGATAAAATGGCCCCTTGAAGGCCAAATACCGTTGATACGACAATAAAGACAAACATATTCAAAAATAAGATAAGATCACTTGTTCCAAAAGGTGATCTCCGGGATAGCAATACAGCTAACATATCAATTCCATCTAATGCACCGCCATTACGCAAGGCTAACCCCATCCCAAAGCCAAGGATAATACCGCCAACAACGGTTACTAATAATGTGTCACCTTCAACAATCGTTGGCACCTGATGCATTAATGCCGTCCCAACTGAAAGCGAAACAATGCCGATTACAGAAAAAATCGCAAAACTTTTCCCGATTTGCTTATAGCCTAAAAAGATGAAAGGGACATTCAAAACGGCAATAAGAGCGCCCAGCGGCACTCCAAAAAGTTGTGAGCCAACGATACTTAGTCCTGTCACTCCACCATCTGATACATTATTTGGGATTAATACTGATTCTAACCCGTAAGCTGCAATAAAGCCCCCAATAATAATCAATAATGCCCTTGAAGCGATCACAAGTTTACTGCGTTTTCGTTTTTTTGTAAGTGCACTCATTTTCATTTCCTCGTTTCAAGCTTTTATCAATTAATGTAGTTATCACTATTTAACGATACGTCTTCCGAACAACTTTATTGTAAATGAAACAACTTTATTTAAACAACTTTTTTTGTAACCTAATTGTTATTCAACATTCCGATAATGTACTTTTTCGTACTTTAATCAAACGTTTAATTAAATAAAAAAAGAACCGAAAACGCACCAACGGTACGCTCCCGATTCTGATTAATCGACTTAATCACTGCTAATTTGTTAGCCTATATTATCGTTAATTTGTAACGAGGCACATTGGAGCTGCTCTGATTGAACCGTGTCCTCTCTTCCGTAGAAATTCCCTTGATGCAGCCTTTTATTTCGGCTGCATCCTTATAGCTCCATCCAGACGAATGACCTCACCATTTAACATTGGATTCTCGACAATACTCCCGACAAGCTGTGCGTACTCACTTGGGTGGCCTAACCTTGGCGGAAACGGTGTCATTTTACCTAATTCTTCTCTCGCCTTTTCAGGCAGTGCTGCGAATAACGGAGTTTCAAAGAGCCCCGGGGCAATGGTCATGACACGGATCCCATAGTTGGACAAGTCCCTTGCAATCGGTAAAGTCATTCCAACAATACCACCTTTTGATGCGCTGTAAGCGGCCTGTCCGATCTGTCCGTCAAATGCGGCAACAGAGGCTGTATTAATGATGACACCCCGTTCCCCTTCTTCATTCGGTTCGTTTTCAGCCATTTTTTCTGAAACCAACCGGATAACATTAAATGTTCCAATCAAATTGATCTGTATCACTTTTGAAAAAGAACCAAGATCGTGCGGGCCCTTTTTGCCAACCGTTTTTTCCGCCACAGCAATCCCTGCACAGTTTACAGCAATGCTGACACGGCCAAAGGTATCCACCGCCTCGTTCAACCCGGCCTTCACACTTCCCTCATCCGTCACATCCGTTTTCACAAATTTGACCTGATCCCCCAGTTCCTTTGCCAATTTTGCGCCCTGTGTTTCCTGAATATCAAAGATTACGGCGTTTCCTCCATTGGAAACGATATTTCTAACCGTCGTTTCCCCCAGACCGGAAGCACCTCCTGTTACGATTGCTGTTGACCCTTTGATTTCCATATGGATCTCTCCTTTTGAAATAAGATATGTTTCTAGTGAATTATAAATTTAACCAAATGTCCTTTTTATGAATCAATGCCGTAAATCGCATCAATTTTATGGTTCAACTGGTTTGAGTGGCCTTGTTTTTCACCTTTTCTCTTAACTTAAATTTTTGAATTTTACCGCTGGGTGTTCGTGGTAGCTCATTAAACACTTCAAGGTATTCCGGCCAGTATTGTTTCGCAATGCCTTGTGTCTCCAAAAATTCTTTCAAGCTTTCCATCGTCAATGTTGTTCCTTCTTTGAGCGCGACACAAGCGCATGCTCTTTCTTGCAATCTCGGGCAAGGGACAGATACAACAGCGGCCGTCGTGATATGAGGATGCGAATGAAGCACATCTTCAACATAGGCAACTGGAATGTTTTCCCCTCCTCGAATAATGATGTCTTTTGACCGTCCCGAAATTTTGATATGTCCACTTTCATCCATCACTGCTAAATCACCGGTCATAAACCAGTCCTTATCAAATTCTTCTTTCGTCTTCTCCAATCGTTTAGCATAACCTACAAAAACAAACGAACCACGGACTTCCAAATTGCCCTCTACCCCGTATGGCAACTCATTGCCGTCTTCATCTACCACACGTACTTCCATCCCTTTGCTTATCGAAACACCGTCAGATGACGTGATCGTCTCAATCGGATCACTCAGATTGCCAACGGTAACAATCGCATCTTCCGTCTGGCCCCAGGCACCTAAAACTTTACAATTGGGCAGCTTTTCCAAAGCTTCTTCAAGAAGCGGCTTCGGAATAGGGGCCCCAGCACAAACAAAAATTCTTAATGAAGAAATGTCATGGCCGTTTAGGTTTTTTGCGTTTAACAAATCGTGCAAAAAAGGCGTTGCCCCAAACGTCACGGTAATCTTTTCTTCTTCGACCATTTCAACGAATTTTTCCGAATTCCAAATATCCTGATAGACTCCTTTTCCACCACACTGTATTGGCATTCTTGCCCCGTAAAGAAAACCGGTTTGATGCGCAAACGTGGAGGCCATATGAATCACATCATCTTCCGTTAATCTTAAATGATCGATCATTCCCTTTGTTGCGCATGTCAAGGTATTGTGAGTATGCAAAGCACCCTTGGGCTCTCCGGTTGTTCCGGACGTAAAGATAATTTCTGTCACCTCATTCGGATCAACCTTGCTATTCTCAACTTCTTTTGTTTCTTCCCATTTGAGCATCCACTCTTCGTAAGCCAGCGATTCACTCTCCTCGGGTTCACCAACAATGATAATATTTTGTAGAGAGGGAAGGTTTGGCTTTAATCGATAAATCATTTCCTCATAGTCAAAGTTCCGAAACTTCTTGGGAGCCACATATACCTTTGATTCTGCTAGATCGACCATATAGCTGATTTCCTTTTCCCGGTAGATCGGGACAAGCGGGTTTGTTACCGCTCCCAATAATGTTGCAGCATAATGAAAAACAAGAAATTCCACCCAATTTGGAAGCTGCAAAGAAACAACCGTATTCTTTTCAATCCCTAACGCCGCCAAACCGGCTGCGCAAAGTTTCACCTGGTTGGCAAGTTCACGGTAAGTCAACCGGGTTCGGCCATCATAAACCGCCTCTTTGCCAGAAAATTTGTCAACCGATTGATTGAGATGATCAATCATTGTTTCATTGAACCATAGTCCTTTTCGCTCCATTTCTTCTATTCTCTCAGCTGTTAATAGTGTTTCAAAGGCCATTCGTCTCCTCCTCATGCTTTCTCATATTGTCAAAGATTGATGTTGAAATTTGTCCTTAAGGACGTTTGGAATCATCCTTTTTCCATAAGATACCGTACCCATCAAATTAATCGGACAGCAGCTGTTTGCTGATTACGAGGCTTTGGATTTCGCTTGTTCCTTCGTATATTTCGCACACCTTGGCATCCCGGAAAAATCGTTCAACCGGGTAATCCTTTGTGTAACCATATCCCCCGTAGGTTTGAACGGCTTCTGTTGCGACCTTCATTGCAGTTTTTGAAGCAAACAATTTCGCCATTGAGGCCTCTTTTGGACACAAAATATTTCGGGATATTAGATTTGCAGCTTGATAGGTTAACAGTCTTGACGCTTCGACAATCGTTGCCATATCGGCAAGCTTAAATCCTATTCCTTGAAAATGGCCGATTGGTTTTCCGAATTGTTCGCGCTCTTTTGCATAATTCACCGCGTGTTCGAGAGAAGCTTCTGCGATTCCCAATGCTTGTGCTGCGATGCCGACTCGCCCTTTGTTCAAGTTCGACAGGGCAATTTTATAACCTTGACCTTCCTCTCCGAGAAGGTTTTCCTTTGGCACGATAGCGTTTTCGAAAAAAAGTTCGTACGTACTCGAACCATTTAAACCCATTTTTTTTTCTTTTTTACCGAAGAAGAATCCGGGTGTCCCTTTTTCAACAATAAAGGCGGAAATGCCACAGGATCCCGCTTCGGGATTCGTGGATGCGAAGACGATATAGGTTTGTGCTTCACCACCATTTGTGATAAAAACCTTCGAACCGTTCAGCACATAATGATCCCCTTGTTGAACCGCCCGTGTTTTTAAACCGGCTGCATTTGAACCCGCTCCCGGTTCTGTTAAACCAAAGGCTCCAATATATTCCCCACTTGCAAGTTTAGGAATATATTTTTTCTTTTGATCTTCTGTTCCAAAATAAAGAATCGGATTCGTTCCAACAGAGGTATGAACAGATAATATTACTCCGAATGTAGCACTTACTTTTGAAAGCTCATGAATCGCAATAATATATGAGGTAAAATCCATTCCCGATCCACCATACTCTTCAGGAATGGGAATCCCCATCAATCCCAATGCTCCCATTTTTTTGACGACTTCTCTCGGGAATTCATCGGTTTGATCCATCTCTTCAACGATGGGAGCAATTTCCTTTGCAGCGAAGCCCCTAACCATTTTTTTCATCATTTTCTGTTCTTTCGTAAATGTGAGTTCCATTTAAACCACCTACCTTGATGTAAAGCCGGAGAATTCCTATCCTGGTATAGGAGACCCGGTATATTGGAATTTTTTCATCTCGTTAACTGACTGAGCGCTTGTTCATAATTTGCGCTGGCTCTACCTTCTTTTATCAATTTTTGAAGTTCTTTTGCTTTTTTCGCCAAAAAACCCCCCCCTTTAGACAATCATATCTAAAGGGGAAAAACGGTGCAACTTTAATTTAAATCGACAACACTCAAAGGCTCACTGTTGGTTCAAGCAGCGTTAGTGTTTGGTTGATCGTATTCATATTAACCATTGCCCCAATAGGAATTGCCGTTTTATAAGTACCATGTCCAGTTGTAAGATTGGTCATCA
>NZ_QCZG01000052.1 GCF_003097615.1 Pueribacillus theae | reverse complement strand
CTTAAACGGATATGAACTTTACAGGAACTTGAATATTTTAATTTTTACTAGGTGCGAAAGTTGAGTAAGTAACCATCTTAAAGTCGTACCGATTGCAAAAAAGATGTACTGTTTAAAATAGAGTTATACCGTTTACAGCATGAAAGGTTGACAATGTCCCACGATGAAGGATATAGTAGACAGATAAAGTCTTTGATTGAGGTGATCATTCGATGAAGTATTCTAAAGCGACAAACTATGCCCTTCACACTATGCTTCATTTTGCGATAGCCACCCCAAATCTACGTGTTGGTGTACAGGAGTTGGCCCAACGGCTAGAGGTTTCACCTACATATTTGTCCAAAATCCTGACGAAGTTGGTTAAGGCGGGAATGATTGAATCTGCCTCCGGTGCCAATGGTGGATATAAGCTAAAGCCAGGCTGGGAAGACATTTCGTTTCTAGACATCATTCATGCGATTGAAGGATCTGCTTCCTTATTTGATGGTTGTTTGAACCATAATCCCGATTGTCTGATTCAAAAGGTAATGAGTTCGGCAGAAGAAAGAATGGAGGAGGAATTGAGGCATCAAAAAATTTCCGATCTAGCTAAGAAAGCAACTGGAATTCTTTAAAATACGGTTGTTTTCAAGCTGCATTACGGATATTAACTATCCATTAAGTCGGTGTTGTATTTTTTTGTGCGTTTTGGATATCAAATAGTTAAAATAAAAAATTTGGACAAAATGTTTTTATTCGGATTCGAAGGAGGATAACCATTGTGAAAGAAGTATTTGATTGTGCAATTTTAGGGGCTGGGCCTGCGGGTTTAGGTGCCAGTTTAATACTTGGGAGATCACGAAGAAATATCGCTTTATTTGATGATGGGACAAACAGAAACCGGGTTACGCAAGAATCACATGGTTTTATCACACGGGATGGGATTAAGCCAGCCGAGTTCAAAAATATTGCGCTGGAAGAACTAAAAAAGTATCCATCTGTTCATTTTTTTAGAGAAACCGTGGAGCAAGTTACAAAAACGAGTGACCAAACGTTTAAGATTACGACATCTACAGGTGGAGAATATCTAACGGAAAAGATTATTTTGGCAACAGGGATTCAAGAGGAATACCCATGTGTACCAGACATTAAAACGTATTACGGCAAAAGTCTATTCAGCTGCCCATATTGTGATGGGTGGGAATTAAGGGATCAACCATTAATTACAATCGCAGAAAATGAAGCTACCATTTATCATATAGCAAAACTTGTTCATAACTGGTCTAAAGATTTATTAGTCGCAACCAATGGTCATGAAATATCACAACATATTCAGAGCGAGCTGGAACGGAAAGGATTGACAGTCGTCACGGAACACATAAAAAAATTGATCGGGAAAAATGGTTGCCTCCAAAAGGTGGTTTTTGCTTCAGGACTAGAAATCGAAAGAAAGGGTGGATTTATTGCACCATCATTTTACCGACCGAATCAGTTTGCTGAACACCTTGGGTGTGAAATAAAGGAAAACGGCCAAATTGTAACGGATGATATGAATAGAACCTCACAGAAAAACATTTATGTGGCTGGGGAGGTTCAAAAATCCGCTCCTTCATCATTAATGATAGCTGCAGCGGAAGGATATATGGCCGGAGGTATTGTAAATGCTGATATTACAGATGAAAGATTTTAATTTGGCGGCTTAGGAAAAACTTTTGGTTCCTACTGGCATAGTTCATGGATGGCAAGAAGCTTTTTTCTTGCCTTTGGGAATATGATTATCTACATCATTGTGGCTATTTTACACAATGCCTTGCAATTTTCTTATAGTACTTCCTACACAATTGCTATATGGTTATGCTTGATGATCAGTTTATGCTTAGCAGACATCATGATAAGAAAAAAAGTATTTATGTAGGTGGATGTTGCATTGGTTCTACTCTTTTCAAATTCACCTGAATCGTCAGGCGGTTATAAGATTGCAGCTTGCCCTTCCCTTTTCGTGCATCACACGGGGTAATACCTTAAAGAGTTACGAGCCTGACTAAAGTAAAATCTAGTTATATCTCTTCAACAATTGTGGCACTTTAATGAAATAACAGAAGCAGAAAATGATCAATTGCAAAGATCTTTCTCTGCAAGTCATTTCTTAGGGGTTGAGCTAAGCGCCGATCACTCTAGAAAAGTGGCGAGATTGGCCAGCGTGGACCTCATCCCTTCTTCGTGATCGTCCTGCCGGATTCCTTCCGGCACGTTCTCGCAAACGATGGTGACTTCGGTGCCTTTCGAGACGGCGCGCAGTGTCCAAGTCATGATCATCGCCCCGGCGAATGCGGGGTCCTCGGATTCGAATTCAATTCGCTGCACGATCTGCTTATTCTCGACCAGCTTCAAGAATGTTCCCTGAACGGTGTCGGTGTCTTCCGTAGTTTTGCCGGGAGTTGATCGATTGGCTTCGACATAGGTGAGGGACATTCGATAGGTTCCGCCTTCCCGGGCATCGAACGTCTCAATACGGCCTTTCATCCCTTTCGGTGGAAGCCACGAAACCAGCGCCTCCGGATTCAGGAATGCCTGATAGACAGCTGGCGGCGGTGCTGAAATGATTCTCGATGCGGAGTCAATTCTTCCAGTGTTGAAATTCGTCATGATCCTTACAGACTTCAAAAAATTTCGCCCATAGACTCTTCATGAGTCGTTACATACATGATCTGTCCGTTGAGCGCTTGTGTATAAAACTCACCTTGCGATCTCGCATCCTCCGAAATAATATAGGGTTTCAACTTTCCCATCTTTTACAATCCTTTCATTTTAAATATTGGTATACACTGTTACCCTATCATAATGGTACACGTCTCGTTTCTTATCGATTGCTATTTTTGACAAAACTAATAGGGGCCGCATGCCGGTTCGGCATGGGAAGGATTCGTGTTGCACCGTATAATAATAGAATGGAGAGTTGCCCGATCTTTTTTGGGGGATCGTCTGTTAACATCTCTCTAATCGTTTTTCGAGATCTTGGTACAGCGTAGCAGAAAATAGCATTTTCATTAATTCCAGTGCATTATGAAAGAGAAGAATTCATTTCAATTAAGGAATGATTAAATGAAAAAGATTATTTTTATTCTCTTGGCTGCGGCTGCTATCATAATTGTTTTGATATTAAATAATGCTAATGCAAAACAGGATAACGCTATATACGTGGCTGTAAATGGAGATGATCAAAATGATGGTAAAAAATCAAAGCCCTATCGCACACTAAAAAAAGCTGCATCTGAAGCTAAGGCAGGGACAACTGTCTTCATACGAAAAGGAACTTACAACGAAAAGCTTGTCGTAAAACATAGTGGAACAAAATCAAAACCAATTACTTTTCGAGCATACAAAAAGGATAAGGTGGTTCTTAGTGGAAAAAAACTAAAGGATGCTGAAGGGGATACATCCTTAATTACGATTGATAATAAAAACTATATTACTATTAGCGGATTAATTATTCAGGATTTAACGACTGATTTATCAGATGAAACAGTCATGGGGATTTATGTAACAGGTTCCAGCAGTCATATCACATTAGAAAATAACCATGTGCGCCGGATAGAAACACTTGCAGAAGATGGTAATGGTCATGGAATCGCGATATACGGAACAGGTGCAATGACGGATATAAATGTTTTGAGTAATACAATAGAAGATTTAAAGCTCGGTTCTAGTGAATCTCTTGTTCTTAATGGAAATATTGACGGCTTTGCAGTGGAAAGCAACCTAGTTCGCCGAAATGATAATATCGGCATCGATCTGATTGGTTACGAAGGTACCTCTCATGATGAAAAAGCTGACTTTGTACGTAATGGAGTTGTAAAAAATAATAAGGTTTATGAAATATCCTCTTTTGGCAGTCCAGCTTACGGGGAAGAGTATTCTGCAGCAGGAATTTATGTAGATGGTGGAAAAAATATAACCATTGAAAAGAATACTGTTTATAAAAGCGATATCGGAATAGAAGCAGCCTCAGAGCATCCAAAAAAATATGCTGATACTATTAAAATTACAAACAATATTTTATATCATAACTTTTACACTGGAATATCAATTGGAGGGTATGATAAAAAACGGGGAGGGACTAAAAATTCAGTTATCTCTCAAAATATTATTTATCGAAATGACACGAAGGGTCTAGATGGCGGCCAGCTTTTATTACAGTATGGCATAAAAAACAACGTGATCGAAAAAAATCTTTTGACTGCTGGATCATCCCGCATATTTATCGCTAACTATTTTACAACAAATAAAGAAAATAAACTAAAGAAGAATGTATTCCATAAAGAAAAAGGAAAGAAGGGAAGATGGGTCTGGAAAGAAGAAGAATATACTTCTTTTACGGAATTTAAAAAAGCCTCAAATAGTGATGAAGAATCCAGTTATCTAGATCCAAGATATAAAAATGCAAAGAAATTTGATTTTGAACTAAAAAAGGATTCACTTGCATTAAAAATTATAGAATAAATTTCATGGAGAAATCTGTAACAATTGCTTTGCAAGATATGTCAAGGTGTCATTTTAGGTTGAATAAGGGAAAGAAGAATAGTAAAAAGGAAAAAAACGGGATTGGATTAAGGAATGAGGAGGACCATGCAATGAAGGGAAACCTACTGATTATTGAGGATGATCCAGAAATCAGCGACATGGTAGCAGATTACCTGGAAAAAGAAGGATACCAATCTACAGTTGTCCATGATGGAGAACAAGCTCTTCGGCAGTTCGTGCCAGACGGCTTTGACCTGGTCCTATTGGATTTAATGCTTCCCAAGCTGAATGGACTAGAGGTTTTGCGAAGACTTAGGGAACAAAGCCGGGTGCCCATTCTTATTTTGTCGGCAAAGGACGGAGAAGTCGATAAGGCACTTGGCCTGCGATTTGGCGCTGATGATTATATTTCCAAACCGTTCTCGCCGATTGAATTAGCCGCACGTGTTGAGGCAGCCATTCGCAGGGCAACGCAATATTCCAACGCTGATAACGGGAATGAGCCGGAACGGCAGTTACTGTCTGTCGGCGAATTAATCATAGATCCCAATAATTTCAAAGTCTTGAAGAAAAACAAAGAGATTAAGCTGACCGCCAAGGAATTTCAGATCCTGAAGCTGTTTGTTCAACATCCGACGCGGGTTTATACGAAGGCGATGCTTTATCAACTTGTATGGGATGAAGAATACTATCATGACGACAATGTCATTAACGTACATATGAGGCGCTTGCGGGAGAAGATTGAGGACGATCCGTCCAATCCCCGTTATATTTGCACGCTGTGGGGAATCGGTTATCGGCTGGGAGAACAGTAAATGGCAATGTTTTGGTGGATCTGGCTGATTGTTGCTGTGGGATTTTTCCTATTGTATTTACGTGAGCGGGCATCGAGAAAGGCGATTCGAAATGATCTGGCCTACATTAACAAAAAAATGGGGAAATTTACAGACGAAAACCAACCCCTAACGCAGGAAAGTCTTCTCGTGGTGACCGGTGAACCCGAGCTGCAGGAGCTGCTTCGTGCGGTCAATGCACTACTTGACCGCGCGCGTCAGTCGGCTTCAGATTATGAGCAAATGGAACAGTCGATGCGCAGGATGCTGTCGAATGTGTCCCATGATTTAAAAACGCCGCTCAC
This sequence comes from Pueribacillus theae, assembly GCF_003097615.1. Taxonomy (NCBI): domain Bacteria; kingdom Bacillati; phylum Bacillota; class Bacilli; order Caryophanales; family Bacillaceae; genus Pueribacillus; species Pueribacillus theae. The sequence goes on along the minus strand of NZ_QCZG01000052.1, from coordinate 14,153 downwards.
TGTCATTGTGGGCTACGCTGAGGTACTTGACCGGAATTCCGACTTGTCTGAGGATGAACGCCGAAGGATGCTTGGCCAGGTCCACAAAAAGACGACCCAGGTGCAGGAACTGATCAATGCCTTTTTTGATTTGTCTAAACTCGAGTCTGATGACTACGACATTCCGCTCTCCATAGTGGACGTTTGTGAGGTGTGCCGTCAGCGTATATTGGTTTATTTCGATCTTCTTTCTGAACAGGATATCAAGGTGGATATTCGTCTTCCCGAAGAGCCGGTATGGGTGTATGCGAATGAGGAGGCTCTGTCAAGAATTCTTGATAATTTGCTGTCCAACGCCATACGTTATGGTGCAGACGGAGGGTATCTGGGATTGTCGCTTACACCGGTCAAAGAGGAAGTCCAGATTGACGTGATTGATCGTGGACGCGGCATCGCTAAGGCGGATCAAGAAAGAATCTTTGAAAGAATGTACACAATGGATGATTCGAGAAACCGCAATTACAAGGCAGCGGGCTGGGGCTCGCCATTACAAAGAGACTCACAGAGCGATTGGGCGCCCGCATTAGCCTGGTCAGCATTCCGAATCAGCGCACTTGTTTTACTGTAACCCTTCCCAAGTCCGAATTCGGCTCCTCTCAATAAAGTGAAACGGCCAAATTAAGAAATAAGTAAGTTTTTCGTTATAGAAAAGAGAGAGTTCTTCGCTATTCTAATTATGAGATAAAAATAAGCAGGGAGTGAAGGAAGTGACAAGTGTCATCCGAACAAAGTTACTTAGTAAGAGTTACGGAGCGGAAGAGGTTGTGTCTAGCGTCAATATGAACGTTCAACGCGGCGAAATCTACGGATTTCTCGGGCCGAATGGCGCAGGGAAATCGACTTTAATGAAGATGTTGCTTGGACTGGTGAAGCCCACTGGGGGCGAAATCGAGCTGTTCGGAGAGCGGTTGAATATCAATTCGACGGAACACCTCAAACGAATCGGCCATTTGATTGAAACCCCGGTCTTCTATGAGAAGCTAACCGCGGAGCAAAATCTAGAGCTTCATGGCGAGTACATGGGGTATTACAATACACAGAGAGTTCGTGAAGCATTGGAGCTAGTACAGCTATCGGGGGTTGATGACAAGCCTGTAAAGCAATTCTCGCTTGGCATGAGACAGCGGCTCGGGATTGCGCGGGCGATCTCTACCCGGCCTGAATTGCTATTATTGGATGAACCCGTGAATGGCTTAGACCCGGAAGGCATTCAAGTCATACGAAATTTATTCCGCAGGCTGCGCGATGAATGGGGCCTATCGCTTTTGATTTCCAGCCATTTGCTTTCGGAGATTGAGCAGGTAGCCGACACGATCGGCGTTATCAATGGTGGACAATTGATTCGTCAGGTATCTATGGAAGATGTTCGGGCATCTACAACGGATTATGTGGAGATTGTCACCTCGAATATTACCCTTGCTGCCTTCGTGCTAGAGAAGAAACTGGATTTAAATAATTTCAAACAAATCAGCGATCGTGCAATACGTGTCTATGACTTGAGAATTTCGCAGGATACGTTATCCAAAGAACTTGTATTGAACGATGTGCCGATTGAATCGATCAATCGCCACCATCATTCATTAGAGGAATACTTCTTCGATATGATTAAAGGAGGTACGAACTATGAAGCATCTTATCAAGCTGGAGTTTAAGAAAGGCGCCCTTAACGGTTACCTATGGGGAGCCCTGCTTGCTTACGCGGGCATCGCCGGTCTTATGGTGATTATTTATTTTACCAGCCATAACATGGCGGAGGATGGATTTCAGAACTATGAGGATGCGCTGAATGCTATTAATACACTTGTACTGGCGACGTTTATCATTTACGCATCGGTGCTCATATCAAAGCTTATTATTAACGAATTCAAGGATAAGACCATCACCCTCTTATTCGCCTATCCAATAAACCGCAAGAAACTTATTCTTGCCAAACTGTCGATCGTATTCTTCTGGACATTCGTCAATGTCGTTTTAGCCAATCTGCTCATTGACGCCTTGTTTATCACGATTAATCATAGCTTTGGCTACGTGTCCGGCACTTTAACGACCACGTTGCTAGTTCATCATGCAATATATGTGTTGCTACAGGCCTTCGGAGCAGCCGGAATGAGCTTGTTGGCACTGGTGTTGGGCTTACGCAAGAAATCAGCGGCAGCCACTGTCGCGTCGTCCATTTTTATCGTAATGATCGTATGCTCGAGCAATGGAGGTTTTAGCCTAAGTTCTATTATTGTAATTCCTTTGTCCCTTGCTGTACTGGGCATACTCATTACTTATCTAAGCTTTCGGAATATTGATCGGGTGGATGTGGGGTGAACGGATTATTTCACCAAGTTACCTCAAAGATTATATAAAGGTTAATTTAGCCAGTGTTTTTTAACAATGCTGATTATGAATGAACTCAATTGTATGAGTTCATTTATTAATCATAATATACGGGGGATTTAATAATGAAGAGAAGAGTTTCTGTAATCATTGCTTCTATGGTCATTTTTTATATGTTTTTAATAATACCGATAACCCATGTTCTAGGTAATAAAGATCATAAGGATCGAATCAAAGAAACGGCTCATAATATGGCTTCGGAGATCGTATCTAAGTATGATGTAAGTGGTATACAGTATGCAATCAACGATAATGGCTCCATTACCTTGTCAGATAGTGCTGGGGTCTATGATAAAGCGACCAAGGCTCCGATAACCAAAGACACGATGTTTGGTATCGGCTCGGTAAGCAAGATGTATGTAACGGCTGCAACGATGATGTTGGTTGATTCTCATAAAGTCGATCTAGATAAACCACTTACAACGTATATCAAAGACTTTTCAATGTCAGATGAAAGATATAAAGATATTACACCACGTATGCTAATGAATCATTCGTCAGGACTTTACGGTACTCATTACGGAAACAGTATGTTATTTGATGATAATGATACCCAAAATCATGATCAATTATTAGAAAAATTACAAACCAGTCGTTTAAAATCCAAACCTGGTGAGTATTCTGTGTATTGTAATGATGGGTTCCAACTGCTTGAAATATTGGTTGAACGAGTGAGTGGTTTAAGCTATACGGATTTTCTTGAAACCTATATTCGCAACCTATTAAATTTAAACTCTACCAAAACACCACTCGACAATTTTGATAGACAAAGGCTGGCAAAAACTTACTTTCCTACGATAGATAAGGCTTTACCCGTTGAGAATGCCAATGTCATCGGAGCAGGAGGGTTATATTCGACGGCAGAAGAATTAAGTAAGTTTTCAGAAGTATTAATAGGCAAACACACAGACATTTTATCTGAAAAATCAGTAAAGTCTATGCAAAGTCCTGAATATAAAAAAGGAGTGTGGGTTTCTGACGAGACCAATAGCACGAATTATGGTCTTGGTTGGGACGCCGTTAGCTTGGCACCGTTTAATGAATATGGAATCACTGCATTATCTAAAGGTGGAGATACAATTCTGTATCATGCTGACTTGATTGCCATACCAGAATATAATATCTCTATAGCTGTGCTCTCATCCGGTGGCAGCTCCATTTTTAATACGATATTTGCATCTAATGTGTTATTAGAATACTTAAAGGATAAAGGTATTATTAAAGACATACTACCTGACAAAACATTTGAGCCTCCTAAACAGGTAGAAATGCCCTCCGATTTGCTTTCTTATTCTGGATTATACGGAACAGTGGATTCAACAATAAATATCGAGATTAATAATGGGGTAATTAAATTACCAGAGCTTGGAGGGCTTATACCAGCACAACAATATGTGTATACCGGCAATGGACAATTCAAAAGTAGCGATGGCAGTGCGGTAGTAAGCTTTGACAATCAAACAAATGGTAAAACCTATTTAAAGCTTAACGCATATTCGGATTTTCCGGGAATAGGCCAGATGGGTATGGTAACCTATGAATACCAAAAGCTAGATGCCAATCCTTTAAATGATACAACTAAACAGGTATGGAAAAAAAGAAATGGGAAAAAGTACTATGCTTTAGATGAGAAGATCACTTCTGTTTTCTATCTAGATCCATCGATCTTAATAAAGAATATATCTGTTGATCTTGATCATGGATACGCAAACGGCACTAAAATTATGGATGAGAATAAAGCAGTAAATGCTGTCGAAATTCCAATTATGGCCGGAAGAGATGTATTTGATTTAAATTTTTACAAAATGAAACAAGAGGAGTATTTAGAGATTGATGGATTCTCCTATATTAGCGAGGATGCTATAAAACCAATCTCTGGAGGGAAAACATCGACTCCTACAATAAAACCTGATGGCCATGCAAGATGGTATAAAATTGATGAAAAATCAGCCAATCAGATCATGACGGTCGATGTTCCAGCAAGTGGAGGATTTGCAGTTTACGACAAAGAGGGAAAGACTGTAAATTTCTCAAGGGCAAGCCATAAAAATTCAGTAGTACTGCCAGAAGATGGGTTGATCGTTTTTGGTGGCAATGTAGGAGATGTATTTAAAATCAGTTTGGATAATAATTAGAATAGTAGATATTGCCTGTTTGATACGAGATAAGATGTCAATTAAATCTAAGACTATAGATAGAGCGAACTCAAAGCAACAAAATTTCGAGTGAAAGCCTATAAATCTACTTATAATTGTTGATTTAAAATAAAGTTGTGCTGTTTAAAAAAAGTCATACCGTTTTGAGAAAAGTTTAACTGTTTATCAATTTGATATCCATTGCTTTGTAGACTGAAAAAATATCAGCATATGCTTTTTGAATATCTTCTGCTGTATTTGACTTCTACTAACATCGATTCTAAATTAATCCAATCTAGAAAAAAGCCGATGATTCCTACGCTGAGCAATCATCGGCTTTTACCGTGATTGCTACTGTCGCACATGAGGTACGCACACCATTATAAAGGGGTTTTTTAACAAATAACATAATGATATTTTATTAATGGCTCTATTATTGAACAGGAAAACTTGATTAACTTGACACAGATGATTAAGTACAATAGTTTGACTGAGATAAAGGAGTGAAATATATTTAGGGTACTAAATAAAAAGAAGGTGGATGCTATGGTTGATGATGAGATTCGGGAACTTCTTGGTAAAATATGCTCCCAAACACGACGTAATTACTCAGGCTTGCTGCGCCAATTTAACATTCATGTTGGCCAGGATCATGCACTATGCCAGCTTTGGATGGAAGAAGGCATTACACAGTTGGAGTTAAGTGAACGCATGGGCTGTGAACCTCCCACTGTAACGAATATGATAAAGAAGCTCGAAGAATACGGTTTAGTTTATCGCAGGCGTGATAGCGCAGATGGGAGAGTAAGCAGGGTTTATTTAACATCCGAAGGCCGATCTTTGCAACAACCGGTTCAGGAAGTTTGGAGAAATCAGCAAGAGAAGCTGCTGGACGGTATCTTGCCTGAGGAACGCTTATTGCTGCGTCGTCTTATGCAACAAATGCTTGAAAATATTTCTTAATCCTGAGGTGTAAAGCCTTTTTTTATACGTTAGGGAAGTATTAATTTGCAGCACGGTAGAAGAAATTTTAAGTCCTAAGTATAAGTGTAACTACGCTTCTGTCTTCGCCTTTTTGGGCTCGCCAATCAGCGAGTTTTCTTTTAAAAAATTAGCCTGCTAAGTAATTGGGAATGAAGAATGAATTCACTCAACTCGAGAGAGCCGTTCCCAATCGAATACGGGGAGATGGGTGAGGATGGTCGGGTTTTTCAGGAGCATTTTCCAAGATTACAAATAAAATTGAAAGGGATTGATTTGCATGGCAAAAACGGATTTACAATTATCCATTTTAGACTTGGCAACAATATATAATGGAGAATCAGCAACACAAACATTACTAAACTCTACGGAGCTTGTGCAGTTAGCTGATCGTCTTGGCTACACCCGCTACTGGTTTGCGGAACATCATAATACGAAGCACCAGATGAGTACTTCTCCTGATTTATTAAGTGCCCATGCAGCAGCCATTTCGAAAAACATTCGTATAGGATCTGGTGGGATCATGCTGCCGAATCACAGTCCACTTAAGGTAGCAGAGAATTTTTCTTTACTGGAAGCATTGCATCCTGGGCGAATTGACCTTGGAATTGGTCGGGCGCCTGGGACGGATGGCCTGACTGCATTGGCATTAAGGCGATCACGAGAAGCGGTGACTACTTATGATTTTCCTGAGCAATTAAATGAATTGCTTTCCTTTTTTTCGCGTAAGTTTCCTGATAATCACCCATTCAAAGATATTACTCCTTCACCGGATAAGAATTTGATACCTGATATTTATATGCTCGGGTCAAGTAATGGAGGTATGCAGTTCGCTTCACACTACGGACTTGGGTTTGTATTCGCAGCACACATTTCTCCCCATTTGGCAGTACCAATGCTGCGCGCTTATCGTGAAAACTTTAAACCTTCATCTTTTATGCCTGAACCGAAAAGCGTACTGGCCATCATTGTTGTTGCTGCTGAGACAGAGGAAGAAGCAGAATATCTGGCAGGACCAGCGGAATTACAATGGGTAAGATGGGGAACGGGAGAATTTCATCTAGCTCCTCCAACGCTTGAAGAAGCGAGTTCCCATGTCTATACAGACCAAGAGGAAGCAGTGCGACGAGAAAATAAGGGTCGCTTTGTGATAGGCAGCGTGGAGAATGTAGAGAAGAAACTAAGGAAACTTGCGAAAGATGCAATGGTTGATGAAATTATGATTTTGAATATGTTGACCGAAAAAACCACACGACATAAGTCATATGCACTTTTGGCAGACGCTTTTAATCTTTCTCCTTCAAATAATGAAAAAGTGTAGTGGCTAAGGAGAAGAAGGGGATAACCCAACTACACAAGTATCTTCATTTTTTGGTATAATAAATGCACTTTAAAACCGCCACTGTAGCTCCAGAAGGGAAGAGCGCCGGAAAACAAATTGTAGAACCGGGTCGCAAGGCAAGGGTTTCAGAAGCACCGAAAAGCAAAAACAGCTGAGGCAGGTGCAATTCCTGCCGGTGAAATTCCGTAGGGAAGCGTGTTCTCCCCTAGCCTATGCTTAGGAAACGAGTACGGGTTCGAATCCCGTCAGTGGCATGTCCTTTATTACGATCATTAGGCGAGAACGCCCTTCATTTCAATGAGGGAATGGATCGCCTTATTTTTTTGTATTTGCCTGAAATCACTTGCATGTCCGTTTTCTTTTTCATACTGAAATGGAACAACGGGCACGACTATTTCTTCATCCGTGCCTCTGTCGAGTGAGCAGCTACCGAATTTCCACAAGGAAGCTCTCCATTTCAATGGAGAGAGGATGTCACTGAGTTTTGTTGGAGGATTTTGAATATATGAAAAAAACGTATTTTATTTGGCTTGCTATCCACTGTGTTGTATGGGCATTAGCCTTTTTAGGCTTTCCACCGAGCTTAAACGAAGGACGCCTAGCGAGTATTTGCTTATTTTTCATTATATTGTTTATTCTTCCGCTTTTTACAGAAAAACTTATGGTACAAAGCATATTATTCTGTATACAAGCACTGGCAACAATAGTTATCTTTTATCCTTTAGACCAAGTGTTTAATCCATATGTATTGTTAATACAAGCATTAATAATCGCCGAAGCTGTTTTTTACCTTTCTCGGTTGAAAAGTTTGGTTGTGATTGGTGTTCAGCTAGGAAGTATGACGTGGATCATCACGGAATCATCCCTTACTGCCTCACAATTGGCTTGGTGTGGACTTTTTTATCTTTTATTAGTGAGCGCAATGCTGCATTACCAAGCCATACGTAAACGGGAAATAGATACACGAAAAAAGAATGATGCCTTGCTAGATGAATACAGAAAGATGAAAAGGCAGCTTTTGACGGAGGAAGAGCAGGCAAGACAGGATGAGCGAATGTTGATTGGCCATGAAATACATGATTCTGTTGGCCATAAACTCACAGCACTAATCATGCAATTTGAGGCTTTCCGCTTAACTGCAGCTGAAAAGGACAAAGAAAAAATCAAAAATCTTAAAGCGCTTGCTGAACAAAGCTTAAAAGAAACAAGACGAGCTGTGAGATCCTTTAAGGAAAGAGAAGTAGGCGGATTACAAGGTGTTATACGATTAATTCGTAAATTAGAAATGGAAAGCTTTATGAAAATTAATTTTTCTGTTAAGCATGGAGCGTTTGCTGCACCATTAACAGGGGAGCAGTCCTTTGCGATCTATCGCGCCGTCCAAGAGGCACTGACCAATATTATGAAGCATAGCTCTACAAGAGAGGCGCAAGTGATGTTTGAATCCCCTGGCGGGAGTATTTTTCGCTTTGAAGTGATCAACCTCACAGCTCCTGATCCCTTTTTTCAAGAGGGATATGGTCTAAAGGCGATGCGCAATCGATTAGAAAAAGTAGGCGGTTCATTGGAAATCCATCATGACGAGCGCCAATTTGTAGTAAGAGGCAGTATGAGATTAATAGAAAGGAGTGAGCCGTATGATTAAAGTGCTGCTGGCAGAAGATCAAGTAATGGTGCGCCAAGGTTTAAAGGCGATGATCGAAACGGATGAAGAAATTGAAGTAACGGGAGAAGCTGACAATGGCAGGGAAGCGGTCCGTTTATGCGATAAACAGCTTTTTGATGTGGCGATTTTAGATATACGTATGCCTGAAATGGATGGAATTGAAGCGGCTAAGATTTTACGCTCGCGTTTTCCTCATATGAAAATTCTAATGCTGACTACTTTTGATGATAATCAATATGTGATGGACGCCCTAAAACTGGGTGTTAGTGGTTATATGTTGAAAAATGGGGATACAGCGTCACTGATACGTTCGATTAAAAGTGCAATAGGTGGTGGCCTCTCATTGGAGGATCAGGTTGCGGCAAAGGTGATGCCTGTATTACTTCAAAATCAAGTAGAGGAGTCCATTGATCCGACGTTAACACCAAGGGAAAGAGCGATTTTAAAGTGTATTGGAGAAGGATTGAACAATAAGGAAGCAGCGGAACGATTAGGCTTGTCAGTGGGCACGGTTAAGAATCAAACGAGTCACATTTTAGATAAATTGGAATTAAGGGATCGAACACAGTTAGCGATTTATGCAATTCGCCACCGTTTGATATAAGTTAGAAAAAATGACGAAAGTAACAAAAGTTTATTTGCAGAGTGACCAGAGTCAGTAGTGGCTTTGGTTTTTTTATTTTAAGATGCAGTTATAAGAAAACGGATGAGAGAAAAAAGGAGGCCACCTCATGCTTGAAGCAATACGTTTAAGCAAATTTTTCAAAGGAAAAAAGGCAGTGCAAGATGTCAATTTATATTTGGACAATGGAGAATCCGTTGGTTTATTAGGGCCTAATGGGGCCGGGAAATCTACGACGATTTCAATGATTTCAACTTTGTTAAAGCCGACAAGCGGTGAAATAAAGTTGAATGGTGTAAATACGATTGAAAAACCGGGAGAAATTAGAAAAATTTTAGGTGTCGTACCGCAGGAATTAGCGCTTTATCAGGAGCTTTCAGCCTATGAAAACCTTAAATTTTTTGGATCCATTTATAAAATGAAAGGAAAGGAACTAGAAAAAAGCATTAGAAAAGTATTGGAAATTGTAGGATTAGAAGATCGCCAAAAGGATGTAGTGAAAACTTTTTCTGGCGGCATGAAGCGTAGGCTCAACATTGCGGCAGCATTATTACATCAGCCGCAAATTCTCATTTTAGATGAGCCAACCGTTGGCATTGACCCGCAATCAAGAAATCATATCTTGGAAACGGTACGAAGATTAAATGAAAAAGATGGGACGACGATCTTATACACAAGTCATTACATGGAGGAAGTTGAACAACTCTGTGATCGAGTATACATTATGGACCATGGCGAAATTATTGCAGCAGGTACAAAAGCTGAATTACTTAGCATTTTATCGACTGAGGATACGATAAAACTAGAGTTAAGCAGGATGGACGAAGCTTTTGCCGAGCATGTAAAGACGATAGACGGTATTCGTAAAGTAGAGGCTTCTCATTTACAAATGAAGATCATTGCAAAAAAAGGCAGCAATTTGATCAGTGAGCTTGTCCATCTTGCCGATCAGCATCATATGCAAATCATTAATTTTCATACAGAGACTCCTAGTTTGGAGGACGTATTTCTTCATTTGACTGGACGGACGTTACGGAATTGAGGGGGTGTAATGATGCGAAGCTTTATAAAAAAGGATTTGTTAATATTTTGGCGTGATCGGAAAGAGCTTATTACGGTACTTGTGCTTCCCATCATTTTAGTAGTTGTGTTAAATTTTGCTTTTGCTGGATTGTTTGGCAACGAAAAAGAGTTGTCTATGGATTTACAATTAGCCGTCGTGAATCAGGATGACGAAACAAAGGCAATGGCACAATTGAAGGAAAAATTGGTTAAGGAAGCTTCATTAGGAGAAGAGGAAGCGCTAAAGCTAGTTGAACAAGCAAGTGTTGTACGTCCTGTTCAAATGTTATTAGACTATCTTGGCAGTGAGGATGTAAAGGAATGGGTAACAGTTCACAAGCTTGAAGGAGCAGAGGCAGTGGACAAAGTTGAAGATGGCGATCTAGACGCCATCCTTGTTATACCTGATGGTTTTACTGCTGATAGCTTATATGCTGCTTTTACAGGAGAATCTTCTACGATCTCGTTGAAATATAAGATGGAAAAAGAAACGAATAACAATAGTACGTTATACAATATCATTCACGGCTTCATTGATAATATGAATTATCAGTTTGCACTACAGAAAATAGACGGTGCCTCGGAGGCAGAAGTGACGCTTCCAGAAGGAGGCTTTGAGGAAGTAGGAACGGGGGAAAGCTTTACGTTAACCCAATATTTTACGATTGCGATGGGAGCATTGTTTGCCTTATTCTTAGCGGCTACGGTCGCAACTAAAACAGGAGTCGAAATTAGGCAACAGGTGTTCAATCGAATCTTATTAGCGAATAGTAATCCAATGCTTTTTTTAATAGGGAAAATGGTGTCAACGTTTTGCTTAGCTTGGTTACAAATTATGTTTGTATTTATATTATCTCACTTCATCTTAGATGTATTTCCTGGTCGTTCCATGGCCTTTTGGTCTGGCATTGTGGGAGTTGTTACCTTACTTTCGCTATCGATTGCCGGATTAGCTGCTGTTTTTACCACCATTTCCCTGAGAATGACGAATATTGATGCGGCAAATGGGATTTTTATGTTAATTATTTTACTGTTTGGTGTGATCGGAGGAAACTTTGTTCCTATTTATGTATTACCTGATTGGCTGCAACAAATTGGAGAGTGGACACCAAACGGTCTATCTTTAGTGATGTTAACAGAGTGGATCCAATTTAGGGAGTTATCCTCCTTAGTCATGCCAAGCGTCTTATTGATCGGTTTCTTTTTATTATGTACCGTGATTGCTTTAGCCTTGTATCCGAATAGGGGGAAAGCGTAGTGACTTCAATAGTATGGGCACAATTTGCTAAAGATAAACGAAACCCGTTAGTTGTTCTATTATTTATTATTGGAAGTATTCTCGCTACCCTTTTATTCGGTGGAGGTGTTCATTCACCGACAAAGGTTGCTATTTTTAGTGAGGAAGAAAATGCCTCGGAAATCGAGAAAAAGTGGGAAGAGTTGTTGAATGTTGATGATTCCTTTCGCTTTGTAATAGTCGATCCGGACCAAGCCCGTGAAGATGTAAGGGAGGGGAAGGTCGATGTAGCAGTAAAGTTGATGGAGTTGGACTACAGATTAGTCGCAACGAGTGAACTTCCGAGTGTGTCTTATGTTCAGCAGCATGTTGAAAAAGTATTTCAACGAGAGGCACAAATTCGTGCGATTACCAAATCAGAAGGAAATGAAAATATTCGGAATGAAATCGAGAGCTATCTATCCGATGCCCCTTTTCAGATCGAGTTTCAAGGGCTTGACAGTGAAGAGATTCCTAATTATAACATGAGTACTCAATTATTGTTTGCTTTTACTTTTTTGATTTCAATGTTTATTGTTGGTTTTAAGGTTAACAATGTGACACATGACAAGGTTTCTGGTATTTGGAATCGGTTGATTCTGTCACCGATCAGTAAAACGAGTATGTATTTCGGTTATATCTTATATAGCTTTTTGATCGCTCTGTTTCAAATTGTTGTTGTGCTGATCGTATTTAAGTATGTGATGAATTATGAGGTTGGAGATAATCTGTTGATGATTATTTTGATTTCTGCGTTCTTTACATTTAGCATGATTAGCATTGCTATGTTAATTACCGGTTTTGTGAAGACACCAGAGCAATTTTATGCTATTTATCCATCATTGATTCCGCTTATTCCACTTATTAGCGGAGCCTATATGATGCCAGGGACGATTACGAATCCTGTGTTACTCTTTATTGCTGATTTATTTCCAATGGCACATGCCATGGATGCCATTTTATCTGTCATTTTCTATGATGCCGGCTTGCAAGAGGTCATGATGCCGCTAATGGTGATGTTGTTGATTGGAGTAGTGGCCATGGGTATAGGGATTAACCTTATCGAGCGCAGAAGTAATTAGTTTTTAGGTGAGATGAGTAAATATTTAGATGATTTTTTATCCCAGTGCGGCCGTCCGTAATAAGAAAAGCTGAAGGGCCTGTTCAGCTCTGAGAGAAAAGTGCTCTTCCGAGTAGTGGATGATTTGTATCCCGACGGAGGAAGAAATTTTTTCGAAGAGCTAGGTCCTAAAGCTGGACAAGACCCACTTCAACATTTAGAGATTTCGAAGCAAACTAAATTGTGGAGACGGTTATTTAAGAGTTTGGGCATTTTATATATGGGTTAATAATACGGGCATATCCAACCCGTCTTTGGATAAACTATGGAAGTAAGCATAGATGACATAAAGCGTATGTTTGATACAAACGTTTCAGGTGTTATCTATGGGAGCAAGGCCGTTGTGGAACATTTTAAAAGAGGTGTTCCAGGTGCTCTAATTAATGTTGGAAGTCTGTTGGACTGTTATTTAAAACTTTTGAGGTGAAAAAACGAATGGAAATGAATGACAATGAAAGTGTAAATTATTTTGACCAATCAATTACTGATTTTAAACAAGGGAGTAGTCGATTAAGCAACCGATTGCCAGAAATTACTCAAGGATACTTTGATTTTACTGAAGCATGTTTTCGAGAAGGGGCAATTAGTAAAAAACATAAACAACTAACTGCACTTAGTATAAGTATTTATGCACAGGACGAATATTGCATTATCTATCATACAAAAGGTGCCGTGGATCACGGAGCCACCGAGGAAGAATTGATGGAGGCAATTGCAATTAGTGCAGCTTTAGGCGGTGGTACGGCATTCTCCCAAGGTGTAACACTTGCAATGGATACATTTGATCATTACAACCAAACTTCCACATAAAAAAGGAGTTCATGTCAGTGGCTGAAGTAACTATTGTTGTAAAAGAAGCAACATCCGGTCCTGCTATTCAAGACATCGAACATTACCTAAATCAATTTGATGGCATAGATAGAGTTTTAGTGGACACAGCGGATGGTGAAGTTAAGATTGAATATGATGAGAAAAAAATATCAGGGAAACGGATTATTGGCAACTTACAGCAGCACGATTACAAAAGTAACTCGGTTAACGATTGTTGATCTTCAGCAAGCGATTTTCTATGCTAAAAAAACTGATAAGGAAAATGACCCCGGTGTAATTGTCGGGGTCATTTTGCATATTTTACTGAATTATTGGTTCAATTGTTGTTGGCATTGTGTGACAAGCTGTTGAATTTGCTGTAACTGCTGTGCCGCATTTTGTTCGCGTTGCGTAAATTGTAGCTGATTCGTAGCACTCGTTGTACCCTGTTGCTGCGCCTGTTGAAACCGTTCCGCATTTTGACGCTCCGTCTGTTCCAGCTGTTGAGCTATTTGAGCAATCTGTTGTAGTGTTGCCTGTGCTTCTTGCTTTGACATGACAATCTCTCCTTTTTCTTTAAATTCTATTTTATTGTGTGCAATGTTTATCGTTTAATACCATGAAGATGAAATCTAAGAGGAATTTCTAGGGGGAAAACGGACTATATTGTTAAGTGACAGTATCGTCGTTAAAAACATCAAAGAATGCATTAGTT
>NZ_QCZG01000051.1 GCF_003097615.1 Pueribacillus theae | reverse complement strand
GAGTACAAATTATCGGATGTTCTCTAAACAAAAAAGGACCGGGCCGCTTTTTGCCCGGTTTTTCTTAATATCTGACTTCATTTGCAATTTATTTTTACATTATTCTATAGTAGATAGAGCCAGTCCTTCATGCTGGCATTTTATTTTACATTTGACATACCCACCTTGGGTATGGTAATCTTATCTCGTAAGATTGTTTCCCAGTAAGCCAATGCTATAGAAAGGTGGATAGATGAATTGCCATAATATAAAGAGGTTCATCGTCAAAACCAAAGATTGATACAAGGATTAAAGAGTATGAAAAAAGGAATACTTGCTTTATATAAACAATAAAAACTGTTCCCCCAGTTTAATTTAAACGTTCCAAAATTACCTACACGGGTAATGTAAAATTTACAACTAAAAATTATAGGAGGAATTATTTTATGCAACATACAACATTGAATGTACAAGGAATGTCTTGTGGGCATTGTGTTAATTCGATTGAAGGAAATGTAGGTAAGCTCAACGGGGTGCAATCTGTTAAAGTCAATTTAGAAGAAGGAAAAGTGGATGTTACCTTTGATTCAGACGCAGTAAGCTTGGAAAGAATAAAAGAAGAGATCGAAGATCAAGGTTACGAAGTGGGGTAATATTAACACAAAAATATAACAATAACTAAAAATGAAATAGATCGTGCTCTAGTAAAGCACGATCTATTTATTAATTAAATAGTACCCCTATACCGTATATAAAAGTTTGGAGTGAGAGAAATGAGCCAAAAGGAGACTACCCTACAAATTACAGGGATGACCTGTGCAGCTTGTGCAAACAGAATTGAAAAAGGGTTAAAAAAAATTGAAGGTGTAGAAGAAGCAAATGTGAACTTTGCGCTTGAAAAAACACAAATTAAATATGACCCGGAAAAAACGAACGTATTACAATTTAAGGAGAAAGTCCAATCACTAGGCTATCATATCGTAAGCGAAAAAGTGGAGTTTGATATTTCCGGGATGACCTGTGCAGCATGCGCCAATAAAATTGAAAAAAGGCTCAACAAGATGGATGGCGTTAATCAGGCTACCGTCAACTTTGCGTTGGAAACAGTTCTTGTGGAATATAACCCTGACCAGGTATCCGTTACCGACATGAAAGAGGCGATTAAAAAGCTTGGCTACACCTTAGAGCAAAAACAGGAAAATGCGGGAGACCAAGTTGATCATAGGCAAAAGGAGATTGAAAAGCAGCAAGGGAAGTTTCTTTTCTCTCTCATCTTGTCCTTTCCGTTGTTATGGGCAATGGTGAGCCACTTTGAATTTACTTCTTTTATTTGGCTACCTGATATGTTTATGAACCCTTGGGTCCAATTCGCGCTTGCCACACCTGTTCAATTTATAGTAGGCGGGCAATTCTACGCTGGGGCATTTAAAGCATTACGAAATAAAAGTGCAAACATGGATGTACTCGTTGCGTTAGGTACTTCCGCTGCCTATTTCTATAGC
The DNA here is from genome assembly GCF_003097615.1 of Pueribacillus theae. Classification (NCBI taxonomy): domain Bacteria; kingdom Bacillati; phylum Bacillota; class Bacilli; order Caryophanales; family Bacillaceae; genus Pueribacillus; species Pueribacillus theae. The sequence goes on along the minus strand of NZ_QCZG01000051.1, from coordinate 18,733 downwards.
CTCTATCTAAGTATTAGGTCAATAGGCTCCAATGCCCATATGGTCGAGCTCTACTATGAAACAAGTGCGGTTCTTATTACTTTAATTATATTGGGGAAACTATTTGAAGCGAAGGCGAAAGGCCGTTCATCCGAAGCAATTAAAAAGCTTATGGGATTACAAGCAAAAAATGCGACGGTTGCCCGTAATGGCCAAGAGATGATCATTCCGATTGAAGAAGTTTTACAAGGCGATATTGTTTATATAAAGCCGGGCGAAAAGGTACCGGTTGATGGAGAAATTGTTGAAGGCCAATCTGCGCTTGATGAATCCATGTTGACTGGGGAAAGTGTTCCGGTCGATAAATCGATCGGAGACAACGTCATTGGATCAACCATAAATAAAAATGGTTTCTTAAAAATTAAAGCAACCAAAGTTGGGAAAGATACGGCTTTGGCTCAAATTATAAAAGTAGTTGAAGAAGCTCAAGGCTCCAAAGCACCGATCCAACGGATGGCAGACGTGATTTCGGGTATTTTCGTTCCAATTGTAGTTGGAATCGCGATTATCACTTTCCTAGTGTGGTACTTTGCCGTCAGTCCCGGAGAATTTGCGGAAGCCCTTGAAAAGTTTATTGCTGTCTTAGTGATTGCTTGTCCTTGTGCACTTGGCTTGGCCACACCAACTTCGATTATGGCTGGTTCAGGCCGGGCCGCGGAATTTGGAATTCTATTTAAAGGCGGGGAACACCTCGAAACGACACATCGATTAGATACGATTATTTTGGATAAAACCGGTACAGTCACTAATGGGAAACCTTCGTTAACAGATGTCATTTTGGCAGAAGGTATAAATGAAACTGAATTTCTAACATTGGTCGGAGCTGCAGAGAAAAACTCAGAACACCCACTCGCCCAAGCGATCGTTGAAGGAATTCGAGATAAAGGAATTGAACTGGCCGCACCGGAAACGTTTGAAGCCATCCCCGGTTTTGGAGTACAAGCGACGGTTAATGGGAAAGATTTACTGATCGGTACACGCAGGCTCATGGCAAAGCATGATATTAACGTGCAAGCTGAGCTGACAAAAATGGAGGAATTAGAGAAGCAGGGAAAAACGGCCATGTTGGCGGCGATCGACGGCCGTTATGCCGGAATTGTTGCCGTAGCTGACACGATTAAGGAAACATCAAAAGAAGCCATCGCACGATTGCAGGATATGGATTTGGATGTGGTGATGATCACAGGCGACAATACCCAAACTGCCCATGCGATTGCCGAACAAGTTGGCATAAAGCACGTCATTGCAGAAGTTCTGCCGGAAGGCAAGGCGGAAGAAGTGAAAAAGCTTCAAAAGGCAGGTAAAAAAGTGGCGATGGTAGGCGATGGAATCAATGACGCACCCGCTCTAGCAACAGCCGATATTGGGATGGCAATCGGGACAGGAACCGATGTGGCCATGGAAGCGGCGGATATTACTCTGATTCGCGGGGATTTAAATAGTATTGCCGATGCCATTTTCATGAGCAAGAAGACGATCACCAATATTAAACAAAATCTTTTCTGGGCACTTGCATACAACAGCTTGGGTATCCCTATTGCAGCAGCAGGCTTTTTGGCGCCATGGTTAGCGGGGGCTGCGATGGCTTTTAGTTCCGTATCGGTTGTATTAAATGCCCTAAGACTTCAAAGAGTGAAGTTGAAGGGTTGAAAGGAAGAGTTGCTATGAAACGAAAGATTTGGCTCTGGATCGTTTCGGCTGTCGTGTACCTTGTAATCGTCATCGCAGGTTATAGTGTATACGCAAGTGTGAATCCTGCAACAGATGGAAAAACGAATCATGCAGATGTGGAACAGGAGGAAGAAAACGTGAATCATCAACATAGTCATCATGAACACGGAAACCATGGTACAAACACTGCTAGTGAAGTTACTCCCAAAGTCCCAGAAAACCATAGTTAATGCGGGATAGCTTTTTAAAAAAACAGGCCCGGCGCTGACCGGGCTTAATTTACGAATATAAAATTGGGAAATTCTTTACCAGTGTTTTTTTGGCTTGTATCCATAACGATGGTGTTCAGGAGGGCAAACACAGTAATGTTCTTCTGAAATAGAATTCACGACTGATTTTGTATGCGGATAAGAATGCATATATTTAAGAGTTGTATGATTTACTTGCGTAGTGTGTGATGGATGCACCACCGGGATATATACATCCTGCCCTACATATTCATTAAGCTGTTTCGTTGGGCTAATTTGAGCTGGCATCGTTTTGGCAGGCAATTGTTGTGCAGGTTTGGCTTGTGGATAGCCGCAAGTGCATTTCCCATAACAACCGCAAGGTTTATAGCTCATAAAAAAAACCTCCTTTTTTTAGAACCTATGTTAAATACTATGTAGTACGATTGTCCAATGAATGGACAACTACCCAAAATTCGATAAAATAGGCAACAAAGATTGGTGGCTTATTAGATATTTTCACTTCCCTAACTGTGCTTGTACATGAGGGTTATTTTATGTTAGCAACCTTGGGGGCGGAGCTATAACAGTCATTGAATCTTCTTCTTTGGTGTGGATGTCCTTCGCCATTTAAACAGAGATGGAAAAGGTTAACTTGCATGGTGAGAGTGAGTGTAGTACATCTCTTTCAAACGATGGGTGAAAGGGATGTCCTTTTTGTTTTCCCAACAACAAACACTTGGTGTTTAAAGCCCCACTGGAATCCCCGGACGCGAAGAGTCACACGCGCCGTAATATAGGTTCTTTTCCTGGTCAAACAGGACAGCCTGTACATTCCCTATCTCCAAAGGGATGTCATCAAATTCGTAGTTCATCTCTTTAAGTACCCTTTTTGCTTCTTCTGGCATGCCTTCCTCCCACCAAATGAGCGGGCCGGTGCCATTATAGATTCTTGGCTCTTCAATTGCTTCTTTCAAATCCATTTTATAATCAAGGACATGGATAAGCGTCTGCAATACAGAGGCGACAATAGTGGGGCCGCCCGGGGAACCGAGTGTTAAAAGCGGCTTGCCGTTTTTGAAGACTAGTGTCGGCGTTTTCATGCTTACGGCAAATTTATGCGGTTCTACACTATTAATGCCGCCTATGGATGGATCAAAGTCTGTCATGTCATTGTTCAGTAAAAAACCATAGCCCGGAACCATAATGCCCGAACCGAACATATGCTCAAGGGAGGATGTACAGGCTGCAATATTTCCCCATTTATCAACAGCAATAAAGTGGGTGGTTTCACTTCCTTTTTCATTTGTATGCGGTTTTAAACCGCTTGGCTCTCCGTTCTTTTCATATTTCCATGGATTGCCGAAGCTGATATCAAGATTGCGGTTTTTAAAGTTGTACAATTTTAATCGTTCAGCGATGTAATCAGGATGAACCAATCCTTGAAGGGGCACGTCGTAAAAATTCGGGTCTCCCATGTGCGCCAGTTTGTCGGCTGTCATGATACGCAATGTTTCAGCCAAGAGGTAATATTTTTCCCATGAGCGGACATCGTATTGTTCAATATGCAGCTTTTCAAGCAGTTTCAACATATAAATTAATGCAAATCCGCCTCCGTTTGGCGGGCTTGGGACGACAATTTCAAACCCTTTATAATGAGCCCGCAGGGGTTGTTGAAAAACCGCTTCATAGTTTTTGAGGTCTTCCTTTGTCAGGCAACCGTCCATTTCTTGAACAGTTTTTACGATGGCATTGGCAATTTCGCCGTTGTAAAATGCTTCGGCTCCTTCTGTTTGCAGGATACGGAGCGTTTTTGCCAGTTCTTTATTTGGTACGATTTCGCCTACCGTCAGCGGCACGCCTTCCGGCATGAAAAAATTCTCTGCTTCTTCTCCTAAACGCATGCGAAAGCGTTCAAGGGCCACTTTCCATGACTCGTTTACTTCAACACCATTTTCAGCGAATGCTATCGCGGGCTGTAAGACTTCTTCCCATGTTTTCTTTCCGTACTTTTCCATGGCGGCGGAAAACGCCTTAATGATCCCCGGTATGGCTACGGCTGTACCCGGAGTGGAACGCTCAAAAAAAGGAATCTCGTCTTCATGTTCATCCACGAAGACATTTTTCTTTATATTGGCCGGTGCTTGAGAATGGCCTTGGATAACGGTCGTTTTCTTAGTTTGATTATCATAATAGATGATAAACCCGCTTGCACCGAGCCCTGTATTAAACGGTTCTGATACAGCGAGCCCAAATTGGATGGCTGCCAAGGCGTCCATGGCATTGCCGCCAGACTTTAACAGTTCGGCGCCTGCTTGGGAGGCTTCCTTCGTTGCGCTTGCGGTCATTCCAAAATTTCCCCAGGCTCGTTGTTTGTCGCCCTCTGAATCTATTTTTTGATTTTTGTACAAGTCTTTAAGCGTCATCACCATCATCCTCGTGTCTAATTATTTTCTAATTGGTTTAATGCCCATTGGGCGAGAATAGCTGATCCGTAAGGAAGGGCCTCTTCATCTAAATCAAATTTAGGATGGTGAAGGGGGTAAACAGCATCTTTCAATTCGTTTCGTACACCAAGCCGAAAATACACACCGGGAACTTCATTCGTATAAAAAGCGAAGTCTTCGGCGCCAGTTGATGGTTTGGAAATTTGAAATCGCTCTTCGCCTAAGGTTTCTTTCACCGTCTTTTCAACACTTGTTACTAACGATCGAGCATTTAGCAACGGTGGATAGAGGCGCGTATAATGGAATGAAAATTTTGCATCGAAAGCTTCGGTTATGCCTTTAATGATGCGTTCCATTTTATCATCAATTGTTTCGCGTATTTCCGAATCCAATGTTCGCACTGTGCCAGCCATTCTCACAATGCCAGCAATGGCATTGTTCACTGTTCCCCCCTGAATGTTCGCAACAGTCATAACGGTAGGGGATACCGGATCGATTTCACGGCTTATTAATTGTTGCAAAGAGGTAATGACTTCAGCGGCAATCGTAATCGCATCTTTTGCTTTATCTGGGTGTCCGGCATGTCCGCCTTGGCCGATGATTTCAATTTCAAAGGAATCAGAGGCCGCACATGCTTCATTTGCTGAACAAGTGAAGTAACCAGTTGGTACATCGGGATTTACATGCAATGCTGCGATTGCTTTGACTGTCGGGTTTTTCAGTACGCCTTCATCGATCATTTTTTTTGCACCAAATTGTCCTTCTTCAGCAGGTTGAAAAATCAGCTTAATTGACCCTTTTCTGGGAGGGTGTTTTTTTAGCAATTTGGCGGCTCCTAATAACATGGATGTATGCCCATCATGGCCGCATGCATGTGTGATGCCCAGGTTTTTCGATTTATATTCCGTTGTTTTCTCATCTGCCATCCTAAGGGCGTCCATATCGGCTCTAAGTGCAACCGTTTCACCTTTTTCTTGGCCTTCAACCATGGCCACGACCCCTGTCCTTGCCATTTGAACGATATTTGCAAACCCCATTTCGTTTAAGCGATCCTGTACAAATTTTGAGGTTTGATACTCTTCTAGACTAGGCTCCGGATTTTCATGAAGATGACGCCTCCAGTTGATTAATTCGCTATGGAAATTTTTTGCATCCTCTAAAAGATCCAATGTGTTCACTCCTCTACAGATAAAGCAATTTATCCCGGTGCAACCGTCCGTAAGATCCCTCAAGATTTAGAGATTTCGAAGAAGTCTAAGTGAGATAACGGACGCTAACACCCCGATAAGTCTTACTAACCATCAGTGGGGGATAAAGAAACCCCCCACTGATGGAAATCTCGCTTTATAGAGATCGTTATGTCTAATACATTCCCGAGTAAATTTGCGATAAAACATAGGTAGTATTCAGACAACAGGAGCTGCTTTCGGTCGCTAATAAATAATGTTTACCTAGAAATTATTTCATCGATTAAAAAAATGGCCGTTCAAACTCTGCTAGAGATTGAACGGCCATTTTCGAGTACAGCCAATTTTAAGGAAATACGTTCCCGAAAAGCCTCGCTTTATCTAGGCGATTTTTTCTTTAGGCCTTTTCATTCTGGGTCTTCCGGAAAAAGAAAAATAAGTCCAGATTCTGTTTATTTTTTCGACTGGCCCAAAACGGAAATACGTTAAATAATAATGGCTTATGCACATTTGTAATCCGTAAATGGCGAATCCTAAAATAATTCCTACACCCACCCCCAATTTGGCGAATTGGCCCAATCCATAGCCGTAAAAAATTGTCGTACAAATGACGGTTTGTAATAAATAGTTGGTCATTGATAATTTACCAACGTTTTCAAACAGCTTTAGTAATTTACTAGCCCAGGACTCACAGTACAGGAGGGCGATGCCAAAAATATATCCAATCGAAAGTAGGGGACCCCCTAAAGTGATGGCTACATCTGACCAACTCGCTTCAGGGAAAGTGTGGAAAGCTGCTTTTAAACAAAGCCCCAGAGGGATTAAAATGGCTGCTCCATATTGATAAAGCTTTTTTTCTTTTAACGGATTTAAAAAGATTTTCCGTTTGGCCGCATACATACCGTATAAAAACATCGGTGCCGTAAATAAAGGCGAAAATAATGTTACAAAAAACAATAGATAGGCTTCGTCCCCCAATGGATCTTCATGATTGCGATGGTCCATAATCTCCTGATACGTACCTGTTCCATACACATCTATCGTCTTTTCAATGTATGTCTCTAGTTTTTTCGGTTCTACGATGTCTGCATTTCCACCATCGATCAAAGAGCCCAGACCAACTAGTAAAATCATGATGGAAGAGAGGGTAATCGCCCAGACAAGTAACGTCTTTTTCTTTCGATTTAGAAAAAGCAAAAGAAAGAATCCCATCATCCCATAAAAGAATAAAATATCTCCTTCCCATAAAAAGATCCCATGTAAACTGCCAATGGCGAGTAAAAATAAGGCTCTTCGAACAAAATGCCTTTTTATTTTTAATCCTTTTCTTTCCAAGCTTTCCTTCATCATGATCATGGAATAACCGAAAAGAAAGGTAAAAATCGGCAAAAAACTTTCTTCAACGGCAATTCGGAGGAAAGAATTCATAAGGGAATCAAAAGGGGAAAGGGAATAAAATTCCATCTTGTCTTTTCCCCAAATTCCGTATTGGAAAATAAGTAGATTGGCAAGTAAAATTCCTAGTAGACTAAATCCTCGAATGCCGTCAATCGTGTGTAATCGTTTGGCTGTGTCTTTCAATCTCAAAAACTCCTTCGCATGTTATTCATGGATAAGAGTAAAGGAGGAAGTTAACTTTTTAGGAACGAAAACCTTACGATTCCCTTAATTCTCCATATAAGTTGTTCAGCTATTTGTAAGGTTCATATGCTAGGATTAGTGTGGGGTGATTGCTTATGCGTAACAGCCAAATCTTATTAGTGGATGATGAATTTTCTATTATCCAAATGGTAGAAATGGTCTTAAAAAAAGAAGGTTTTCTTCATATATTTAAAGCTGAAACAGGCAAAGAAGCAATGGAGATTATTCGAAAGGAATCGATCGATTTTATTGTCTTGGATGTCATGCTGCCAGACATTAATGGCTTTGATCTATGCACAAAAATTCGAAAATATACAGATGCTTATCTTCTATTTTTAACGGCAAAGGTGACGGATTTCGATGTTTTGACAGGCTTTGAAAAAGGGGGAGATGATTATGTCACAAAACCTTTTAACCCCCTTGAGATCGTGGCTAGATTGAAAGCCCAATTAAGAAGGAATGGTGGCAAAAGGCAAACACCAACCATGAAACATAAAAAAAGATATGATTTTGGACATTTTTTGCTGGATGAAGAAACAGGTGAATTATTTGTTGAGGGAAAGGTTGTGCCTTGTCCAGCTCAAGTCTTTATGTTATTGCTTTATTTTTGTAAAAATCCAAACCGCGTCCTATCGAAAGAACAGTTATTTACGGCCGTTTGGGGATATGATCACATGGCAGATGATAATACAGTGATGGTTCATATTCACAGGATTCGTGAAAGAATCGAGCCTGACCCGGGAAAACCAATCTTCCTCCTCACTGTACGCGGCCTTGGCTATAAATTGGTAAAGGAACATCAAAAATGAAGCTTCAAAGAAGAATTGCTTTCCATTTTTCAATTCAGTTTATCATTTTATTTGTGTCTGTTTTTTTCTTTTTTATCTTTCTTTTTATTTTAGTGGCTAACTTAATGACGAAGATAGAATTAAATGCAAATACGGCAGACGGCCTAGTTGATACCATTCCATCGATGGTGGCCATTGAGAAGGATGAGGTTACACTAGATGAGAAATGGTCGAAATTATTAAAGGAAAATGACATGTGGATGCAAATTATCGACAAGAATGGTTATGTCATCTATTCCGAACATGCTCCCCAATCGTTAAAACAGGATTATACGATTAATGAGCTTCTTCTCATTGAGGAATCGAGGGAAGTGGAGCATTATCCTGTACAAACCTATTATGATTCGTGGATGAGCAGTAAATATTATTTTTTATTTGGGTTTCAGCATAATTATAAGGAAATGTTGGGGGAATGGTTTGCAACATACAGTCATCAAGGAATGGTAGACAAACAGGAACTATCTGCTTTGGAAAAAAAGTTAAAACCGATAAATGGCTTTATTCAAATTTTTAAAAAAGGGGAATTAATCCAATCAATTGGAACCGACGATAATGAAAAACTGAGTCATTTGGAATTAATAGGCCGCATTTATGAACCAGGAAAGCATGCGACCAAGGTAAACGTCTATAACGATCCGACATCAGAAGTTTCTTGGGTTCTTCATTTGCCTGGAAAAGAAAACCAAAAGCCTGCTTGGCTTTTTTCATCTCAGGAAATGCAAATTTTACTGATTGCCATTTCCATTAGTTTGCTAATTACGATTATTTTTTCTGTTTGGAACGGGTATCGCTATGGCAGACCTTTATTATTGTTTGTAAACTGGTTGGAGCGAATGGGGGAAGAACGGTATGATGAGGTGTTAACAGAAAAAGAGAAGAAAAAGGTGTTTAAAAAGAAAGGGAAAACCCGACATCGGTATCGCTTATATCAAGAAGTATTTCAGTCTTTTTATAGTATGGCTGATAAATTAACTAAAGCGGAACAAGAGCGAACGCGACTTGAACAATCGAGGGAAGAATGGATGGCAGGCATTTCCCACGACTTACGAACCCCTCTTTCGACAATCCAGGGGTATGGACATATGCTGGAAAGCAATCAATACGATTTTTCAGCACAGGAACTACAGGAAATCGGAAAAGTGATCAGGGAAAAAGGCGATTATATGATGCAATTAGTCAATGACTTTTCACTTGTTTTCCAGTTAAAGAACAGAGGGATTACGCTCGAAAAAAGAATAGTGGAAATCAACCAATTTGTCCGTAAAACAGTCATGAAGTTTGAAAAAGACCTTACTCTTTCTAAGGTTTCCTTTTTATTTGCCGGCACGAATCGGGAAGTCTATGTACAACTTGATCCGAAATGGTTCATGAGGGTGTTGGATAATATTATTTACAATGCAATCAAGCATAATCCGCCGAATACGAAGATTATGGTTCGACTCCTTCAAGAAGAAGAAAAGGTTAAAATTCTAATTCAAGATGATGGACAAGGGATGGACGAGGAATTTATCCAGAATCTTTTTGAACGCTATTACCGGGGTATAAATACGAATGAAAAAGTTGAAGGTACCGGTCTAGGCATGAGTATTGCGAAAGCCATCGTTGGATTACATGATGGCGAGATACAGGTAACCTCTACATTAGGAAAAGGAACAACAGTGGCCATTTCCCTTGCAACTTTTAGGGGATCTGAACGTTGGAATAAGTTCAAACCGATTGATCGAATGAATGTAGGAGTGATATTTTGTTAGAAGAAATACATCCACCAAAGAATAGACTATCTAAAAATATTATTAAAGCAACGATCTTACGTGAGTTAATTGAAAATAGCGTTGTTTTTATTGTCCTCGGTATTTTAATTTATTTAGATTATCGATTTTCCTGGAAAGATTGGATCGGTTGGATTTTAATTGCAATTGCCGCTATTACCCTACTGGCAAGCATTTGGTCTATTACTATTCGGCCCTTTCTTCTTTATAAAAATACACGCTATCATGTAGATGAAGAATTTTTACAATTAAAAACGGGGGCTTTTATTGAAGAATATGAAATCGTACCGATGACCAAAATCCAATCCGTTGAAATGAATCAAGGACCCATCATGCGTAAATATGGGCTTTGCTCGATATCCGTTGAAACGATGGGTTCAAGCCATGCAATATCCGGACTACCACGGGACGTTGCCTGGGAACTAAGAAATCAAATTGCCCATTACGCTAAAATAAAGGAAGTAGAATCATGAAGAAGAAACGATATCATCCATTACTTATATTTTATGACCTATGGGGTTATGTGAAAAGTGTATTTTTTCTAATCTTAATACTCGCTTTTAATTATAAATCACAGACATTTTTTATGAAATATGGTCGCTATGCCTTTTATCTATATACCGCCATTACGATTATTTACTTTATTTTAAAATGGTTTACACATCAATATAAACTTGGAGATACTGCCTTTCATTTATATAAAGGGATTTTTAATAAACAAGAACGAACTATTCCTTATTCTAAAATACAAAATGTCAATCGCCATACATCTAAATTTCATCGCTTATTTAAGGTGACATCCATTCATTTTGAAACAGCGATGCAGGGTGATGATGCAACCGTCAAATTCGAAGTCATATCTCCTATGCAAGCGGATCAGATGGAAGCGTATATCGCAAATTGTACACATTATGGTAAGAGAGTAGATGAAGCGGAGCCGATAGTTACTGGGCAGAGCCAAGATGAAAAACGAGAACGAACGGTTCATTTTCATCCAACAAGACGTGATGTGATCAAGGCATCCTTCACTTCACTTAGTTTTTTGGTGCTTGTTCCCATTCTTGTGACCTTCTATTTTAAAGTAAATGAATTTTTAAATTTGGAGGAAAGGGCGGAAGGATTCATTTCTACCATTCTAAGCGCCTGGTGGCTCACCGCAATCATGATTATCCTTCTCGTTATCGCATCAATTATCTTTGGAATGGCAAGGGTATATTTAAAATATGGAAAATATGAAATTTCCTCTGATGAAGAGCGTATTTATATTACACAAGGAGTCATTGATGAAACGTCATTTTCTATCTTAAAAGGGAATGTACAAGCTATTGAAATCAATCAATCGCTGATGAAACGAATTCTTGGAATTGTCGAAGTGAAATTAATTAGTGCTGGCAATCTAAAAATCGATGATGATAAACTAGAAATAAGCTCACTGTATCCATTTTTGCCGGAAAAACGAGCATATGAAATGATAGCAGAAATTTTACCATCGTTTGAAATAACGGAGGATCTGTTTAAATTACCGAAGAAGTCGTTGTGGGTGCGCCTGCTCAGACCGATTTGGTTTTTGGTTCTTGCTTCAGTTGCCCTCGCGTATTTTAAACCTGCTATTTTTGGTATTCAACAAGCGTGGTGGATCGGTATTATCATTCTCTTTATTGTTATTTATGTGTACGTTATATTGAGTTATAAAAATACAAAATACACATTAAACGATAAGTTTATCCAAATAAAAAAAGGTGGAATTGCAACATCCCAATTCATTTCAAAAAGGGATAAAATCATTGAAGTGAAGGTTTCTCGATCAATTTTTCAACGAAAGCTTGGGATAGCATCCATTGAAATCGTTAATCGCGCAAATCCGGTTCGCCATACAGGCTTAGACGATATCCCTGTGGCAAAGGCAAGCTCTTTTTACACGTGGTACATGGATCGAACGAAGGAAATAGAAGTAGAATAATTACTGAATATTTTACTCGGTATTACCTTACCATTCGCATATCATTTAATTAAAGTTGAATAAAATCATTCAATCGATTGCTATACTAGGGAAATGAATAGAGGATTTTTATGAATGTACTCATTATAACAGGGGCTATTGTTATTATAGGCTCTATGGCATTTATTAACCATGTCATTAACAAAGATGAAAGTTTACTAGTAAAAATGTGGCTTGTCCCGCTGCTGTCGATGTTTATTGTCATTCCGATTGCTCTTTTTGGTTTGGTTTATTGGGGAATATTAAGGATTGCCAGTAATTTTAATCCAATTATTTTTTCGGATGATCTTTCATTGTTCGGAGCGGGCGTATTATTAATCGTTGCTTTTCTTTTGGCCGAAGTGTTGATTCATCCCGTTGGGGCTGTTTTTTATTTTCTTATGTTCAAAAGAAAACCGCATTGGGTTGAGAAAAATATTCTTTCGATTTTTTTGGATACGCTCGTGATTTATCTTATAATGGATCTTGTTCCTTCAGTCGAAATGAAACATTGGATGACTGCCTTTTCGATCTCCGTTTTCGTTCACGTTATCGGTTGGTTGATTGAGGGAATTGGAAAAATGATGAAAAAAAAGTCTTAGTAAGAGCATCTAACGCAGCGCCTGAATAACATGGACAGGTTGGTTTCATTCCGCTTATCCGGATATGAGAGATTGATTATCTACTTAATGCTTCTTTTAAAGTTGATTGCAAAATGCCTTTTCATTCGTTATTTATGTTTTTATTTAATTTGCCTTAACCTTGCAATGTCAGCTTCATGCGAGATGGAGCGAAACGATAGACGCTCAAGGATTTTTTGTTGTTCCTGTTGGATTTCAATAATGGTTTGTTGTTGGGTATTTAGATTGGCAATCTCACTTTTTGAATCTGCCACTGTTTCATTTGTTGATTTTACGATTTTGATAAGTTGAGTTAATAAATCACTTTGTTGGTTCAACATACGGCTATGTTCATCCAATAGATTACTCTGCTTATTTAGTATTTTACTATGTTCATCCAATAGATTATTCTGCTTATTTAGTATTTTACTATGTTCATCCAATAGTTTACTCTGCTTATCAAGTATTTTACTATGTTCATCCAATAGTTTACTCTGCTTATTTAGTATTTTACTATGTTCATTCAATAGTTTACTCTGTTCATCTAGTATTTTACCATGGTTACCTAGTATTTTACTGTGTTCATCTAGTATTTTGCCGTGTTTATCGAGCTTTTCACCATGTTCATCTAATTTTTCAAGGATCTTTTTTGACAGCTGCTCATTCATTCTTATTCTCCTTCCTATACTTTTTTCATGGCTCTAAATAAATCATTCTTATACCAGATTATACAGCAACAACATGTTACATGAAATATGCAAAGTTATCGTTTTAATGGGGCATTAATAAAAGAAATATTTTGACTGGGGGATTATGAATGAGGATTATGTCCTAGAAGAGAATGAGGAGTGATTTTGTGATATTTGTCCTAGGCCTATGAGTTCAATTATTCAACAAGAATTGGCAAATTCCTTCTTAAAATATAATTTTGTTTTTCTCATCCATTCCCCAGTCCAATTGTAATGAAAAACAGTATCGTTACCGCGGCATTTGTAAGGCCATGAATAATAATCGGTGTCCACAATGTACCACTTCGTTCATAAACATAGGCAAAAAAAGCTCCCATAACAGCCGCATTAAAAACGAGTTCCCATGAAGGGACATGATCCAAACCGAATAAGATACCATTCAAAATAATCCCGACTAAGAATCCAAATTTTACACGAAAATATTTATAGATGACACCCCGAAATACGGCTTCTTCGACAATCGGTGCAATAACAGCAACCATAAGTAACGATAATAAGAAGCCAGAGCTTTCGATTGTATCTGCCTTTGACGATTCCCCAGACCAAATGAGTGCCGTTACACTTAAAGCAGCCGCATTTAATACAAAACCGATGATGCTCCATATAATGAGTTGAACCGTACTTTTTTTTGTTAAGGGGCGAAATCCGAAATCTCTCCATGAGAGTTTGTGTTTAGAAAAAATGACGACCCAAACTATTCCTAACTGTAAGAGATGAATGGCAACCGCTCCAATATAACCCGCTAGCCATGGAGTAAATCCCAATTGTTCCAATGTTTTGCCTGCACTGTTGAATGCTGTGCCCGTACTTAAAATAAACCAAGTGAAGAAAACAATGAACAGATCCAAGCCATTCCATGAAACTTGTGTTGTTCGAATATCAGATGCTGAATTCATAACGTCCACCTCGAATTCCTTTATTAATCATACTCGTTTTCATCATAATAAAGGATGACGTTACGTCACTTTCAAGTTTTTTTATATAAAACCCCATTTCACTACTTTTTGAAATGGATATTTGTGAACCAAACAACGATTTATTGATGGTGGACATCCCTTCTATTGCTTACATAGATTTCTGATGCTTCTTCAAGAAATTTCAATATTTCCGGTTCGATTGGATAAAATCCTGCGTCTTGTGATTTTTTTGGCGATTTTCGAATTTCCCAAAATTTATCGAGGAAAGCATCATTGTTATTTCCAAAGGTTTCTTCTTGTTTCTCATACATGCGCCTTATAATACGCTGTATCCGGATAGAGCCTGCCCCTTCGTCCTTATGTTGTTTCAATTGCCCAAGCAAGGAGACCCATTCCAGTGAATCGGGATCTCCACTATTCACATTTGGCAATAGGTCCAACAACGCCGTTTCCTTCTCCTGAAACATTTGATTACGGTAAATTTCCCGTTTATCTTTATTTTTTTGGTAAAGCTGGATTAGCTTTTGTATTTTAATCAAATCAATCTGTCCATCCATTGTAAGTCCATTTAACAGCCCGCGCAGCGTTGATTCAATTTGTGCCAATTTCTCTTTTTCTTGTGAAATAAAGGTCAACTGATTTCGCAAACATTCCGCCCAATCCCAATCGTTGTTAGAAAGCATGTCTTTGATTTCTTTCAAGCTGAAGCCTAAAGTTTTTAGAAATTGAATTTCTTGGAGTTTTTGCAATTCGACTTCTCCATATAATCTGTGGCCGCCTTCTGTCTTTGCGGCTGGGGGCAGCAAGCCAATATGATCATAATGGCGCAGCGTTCTTACAGTAATGCCCGTCTCTTTTGTTACTTCTTTAATGGATATCAACCGGAACACCACCTTTGTCATTCAATCTTAAGTACAGTATACAAGATGACCTTACGTCACTTTCAACGATTTTTCAACAAGATTTTGTAGGGGAAAAGGGGACTTTTTATATTCTTTTCATGAACTCTGCCCAGTAAAACTGCAAATCTTTCTCTCATGCATAAAATAATTGACTCTCAAACAGATAAGCGTTTATATTGTTCTTTGGACCTTTCTTAACTGGATGAAAAGAAGGAGAAAGTAAGATGAAAAAGCAAAATAGAACGTTAACCATGTTACTCATAAATTTATTTATCACTTTTTTAGGTATCGGGCTAGTTATCCCAGTGTTGCCAACGATTATGGATGAATTAAATTTATCCGGCTCCACTCTTGGCAATCTTGTTGCTGCGTTTGCGGTAATGCAGCTTCTAGTGTCTCCAATTGCAGGCCGATGGGCGGATACATTTGGACGCAAAAAAATGATTATTCTTGGTTTGTTGCTTTTCAGCGTTTCGGAATTATTGTTCGGGCTTGGAAAAACAGTAGAAGTTCTTTTTATCTCCCGTTTGCTTGGCGGAATAAGTGCAGCATTTGTTATGCCTGCAGTAACGGCATTTATTGCGGATATTACAACGATCGAAACACGTCCGAAAGCGCTTGGCTACATGTCAGCCGCTATTTCGACGGGATTTATTATTGGGCCAGGCGTTGGCGGGTTTTTAGCTGAAATCGGGTCGCGCCTTCCATTCTTTACGGCAGCAGTCCTTGCGTTAATTGCTGCGATTTTATCAATGATGACGCTTCGTGAAGTGGAACGGAATCATGAAGAGACGATGCAAGAGAAAAGATCGGGACTTAAGCGTATTTTTGCACCGGTGTATTTCATCGCTTTTATGATTATTCTCATCTCATCATTTGGCTTGGCTGCGTTTGAATCATTGTTTGCATTGTTTGTCGATCGTAAATTTGCTTTTACGCCAAAGGATATTGCTATCGTTATTACAGGCGGAGCGATTGTAGGGGCAGTTGCGCAGGTTGCGTTTTTCGATCGCTTAACAAAGCACCTTGGAGAAATCGGATTGATTCGTTACAGCCTGATTTTTTCAGTAATTCTAGTCTTTTTAACGACTGTAGTAAATTCGTATTTACTCATTCTTCTTGTAACATTTATTCTGTTTGTCGGTTTCGATTTAATTCGTCCAGCTGCTACATCTTACTTATCGAAAATCGCCGGGGATGAGCAAGGTTTTGTAGGCGGGATGAATTCGATGTTTACAAGTCTCGGAAACGTGTTTGGGCCCATTGTTGGGGGGATTCTATTCGACATTGATTTCAACTATCCGTTCTATTTCTCATCATTCTTTTTAGCGATTGGAGTTGCGCTGTCACTAGCTTGGAAAAAGCCGGCTGCTATTAAATCTTTATAGAATTTCTGCTCATGGTTTGGCTTTCTACTATTTTACTTTGCACAGGGGATCATCTTATCTCTGGTTTGCTTTATTTTATTCATATAACGCTCACAATTCTTTATGGATAATGCCTAATTTATTTTACATTGTTTAGTATAATGGAATTAGAAATTTCCAAAAGGAGAGTGGGAAAAATGGCTTATCAAAATATTATGGTGGCTGTTGATGGTTCTGACGCAGCTGAAGCTGCTTTCAACCGTGTACTTAAAATTGCGAAAGAAAATGAAGCAAAGCTTTACATTGCACATGTAGTAGATCTTAGAAATATGGCAACAATTGAATTCTATTCCCCTTCTGTAGATGTAATCGATGATATAAAAAATGAAAGAGAAAAGCTTCTTGCCGAATATGCTGACAAAGCAAAGGCCCAAAAAGTAGATAACATAGAAACAGTGTTTCGAACGGGGAATCCAAAATTGGAATTAGCTGTCACGATCCCTGAAGAATATAATATTGATTTAATCGTCTGTGGGGCAACAGGCTTAAATGCGATTGGACGGTTTTTAATAGGAAGTGTAGCAGAGCAAATTGTTCGAAACGCGACATGTGATGTCCTTGTTGTTAGAGATAATTAATTCGAATTTTAAAAAGAAAATGAATAAGAACAGCTCAAAATTGTGAAGATAAATGGCAGAATTAAGCTGAGGAGTGGAAGCCATGAAGTTTGAGATCCGCGGTGAAAACATTACAGTAACAGATGCTTTGAATGATTATATTAAGAAAAAATTAGGAAAGATTGAACGCTATTTCGATTCTGAAATCAATGCTGATGTGCATGTGAGGATGAAAGTTTACAATAGCAAACAGACGATTGAGGTTACCATCCCAATGAAGGGTTTATTGCTTCGTGCTGAAGAAAGCGATCAAGATATGTATGCGGCGATTGATCAGGTGGCTGAAAAGCTCGAAAGGCAAATCCGTAAACATAAAACAAAAATTAATCGCAAGTTTCGCAATGAAGGAAGCATTAAAAACCTTTTTGCAGAGGCACCAGCTGATAAACGCGAAGATGCAGCATTTGAAATTGTCCGCAAGAAAAGCTTTCATTTAAAGCCGATGAACGTTGAGGAAGCCATCTTGCAAATGAATATGCTTGGGCATAGCTTCTTTATATTTTCGAATGCTGAAACAAATGATACAAATGTTGTTTACAAAAGGAAAGATGGGAAATACGCACTCATTGAAACAGAATAATCTTTTATCTTTTCAAGAAAGCTCACAATTCTAATCATTAGGTTGTGGGCTTTTTGTTGTCGGCCCCTATTTAAAATAGCTTTGCAAAGAGTAGTTTATTTCTGCTCTTTCTGCTTGCTTATGCCAGTCTTAAAAGAGCTATAGCATCCAAGATGGTTTTTTCGATACAATGAGAGTAAAAATAAGGTGCGGTGACATTCTTTGTTTAAACTAATGTTAATTGAAGACGATGCGACTTTGTTTCAAGAAATAAAAGAGAGGCTTGTTCAATGGTCGTATGACGTATATGGTGTGGCGGATTTTAGCCAAGTGTTTCAAGAATTTACAGTTGTAAAACCTGATCTTGTGATTATTGATATTCAGTTGCCCAAATTCGATGGCTTTCATTGGTGCCGGTTGATTCGCGAGCATTCCAAGGTTCCGATTATCTTTTTATCGTCACGTGATCACCCGACAGATATGGTGATGTCCATGCAGCTAGGTGCGGATGACTATATTCAAAAGCCCTTTCATTTTGATGTCCTTATCGCAAAAATTCAAGCGATTCTTCGCCGCGTGTACAATTATAATACAGACCAAATTACATTAAAAACATGGTGCGGAGCAACTGTCGATTATGAAAGCAATACGATTACTTATTCTGGAGCTTCAATCGAATTGACAAAGAATGAAATGTTTATTTTAAAACAGCTCATTGAACAAAAAAATAAAATCGTAAGCCGTGAAGCGTTAATCAAAAGTCTATGGGATGACGAACGGTTTATTAGCGACAACACCTTAACAGTCAATGTGAATCGCTTGCGGAAAAAACTGGATGAATTAGGCTTGGGCCATTATATCGAAACGAAAGTGGGACAAGGCTATATGGCTGTAGAAGAGGCGTGATTTGTATGGTTGGAAAATTTTTGTTGGAAAGATGGAGTTGGATCCTTCTCTTTTTAGCCCTGCAAGCTTTTATAATTTTTGTCGCATTGATTGATGCCGCTATCCCACTGCCTTCCATTCTTTATGTTGTTTTTTTATCTGTCTTGATTTTTCTTATATTTATTACTCAACTTTCGCAGACTGAAACAGGCAGATATACCTTGATATAATTAGGTAAGCCTGCAATCCA
>NZ_QCZG01000050.1 GCF_003097615.1 Pueribacillus theae | reverse complement strand
GCTGTCCGGATCAACTGGAAATTCTTCTAAATGTGAGCTCTAAAGATATTATACGAGGAGGGTAAAAATGGAATCTACATTGACGACGAAAGACTATTCAAATGGCAACAAACCAACTTGGTGTCCAGGATGTGGAGACTTTGCAGTATTGAGAGGAATTCAGACAGCGTTGTTATCTTTAAACATAAGACCGGAAAATACCGTTCTTGTATCCGGAATCGGATGTAGCGGAAAAATATCGCATTACTTTGGAGGTTATTCTATACACGCTACTCATGGGAGAACTTTACCCACTGCATTAGGAATTAAGTCATCTCGTCCAGAACTTACAGTGATAGCTGTTGGCGGAGATGGAGATGGTTATGGAATTGGGGTTGGTCATCTTGTGCACGCTGCAAGGAGAAATATACAGATTACATATATTGTGATGGATAACTCTGTTTATGGGAATACAAAAGGACAAACATCACCAACAAGCCCTATAGGTTATCAGTCTTCAACCTCTCCTATGGGTAATAACGATACACCCGTTAATCCTTTGTTATTATCTTGGTCTGCTGGAGCATCGTTTGTTGCTCAAGGTTTTTCTGGGGACTTTAAACATCTCGAAAACTTATTTATTAGAGGGATAGAACATAAAGGCTTTTCATTAATTAATGTTTTTAGTCCATGTGTCGTTTTCAATAAAGCTCAAGGATATGAATACTATCGTGAAAATATTGTTTATCAAGACAGTTCAGTTTCTAACTCTCAAGAATATGTTTCTATGATTACAGAATTTCCAAAGTCAGTCGGAGTTCTTTGGGAAAAGGATATAGAAGAAAGAAAGCTTGCTAATAAACCTGTATATCAAGACAAAAAAGAGATTATATCTTATCTTCATTCTAAATTAGCTTGATGCAGTTGTTAGTCAACATTAAAAAAGAGGTGGAAATGATGGAAGGCAAAATTTTTGAATATCTAGAAAAATACGATTATGAAAATCTGTTCTTTTTTAATGATAACCAAACAGGCTTAAAAGGTGTTATTTGTGTGCATGACACAACTCTTGGACCCGCAACAGGTGGTTGCAGAATGTGGACTTATGCCAATGAATGGGATGCGATTGAGGATGCACTTCGGCTTGGTCGAGGTATGACATATAAATATGCTGCAGCTGGGATTGATCTTGGTGGTGGAAAGGCGGTAATTATAGGGGACCCAAAGACGCAAAAAAGTGAGGCTCTCTTTCGTTCATTTGGACGTTTTATTAACAGGTTAAATGGCTTGTATATAACCGGGTTAGACGTCGGAACAACCTTAAGAGATATGGAAACAATGAGACTTGAAACACCTTATGTTGTTACACTTCCCAGGGAATTTGGTGGTGCTGGACAAATATCCCATTACACAGCTTTAAGTGTATTCCAATCTATGAAAGCGTGTGCAAAGGAAAAATTTGGTGTAGATAATCTTAATGGTCTTCGTGTAGCTGTTCAAGGGATCGGAAGTGTTGGCTATAATGTCGTAAAATATCTTGTACAAGAAAAAGCAATGATAACAATAGCAGATATTGATCAAGACAGAGTAAAAGAAGTGTCGGAAGAGTTTGGAACAAATATTGAAACGCCTGATCGTATCCATGCCCTTGATGTTGATATTTATTCACCTTGTGCTCTTGGTAAGGTCATTAATGATCAATCAATTGAAGAGTTAAAGTGTCAAGTTGTTGCCGGTTCCGCTAACAATCAACTGGCTGAAAATAAACATGGTGATTATCTAGAGGAGTTAGGCATACTTTATGCTCCTGATTATATAGCGAATGCTGGAGGTACTATTTTTGATACCGACCGTTTAAAGCCAGGTGGATTTAATGAGGAGAGAGGGGTTCAGGCTGTTGAAAGAGTCTATGAAACAATGACGGAATTAATTAAAATTTCAAAGGATGAACGGATTCCAACATATCGTGCGGCTGACCTATTGGCTGAAAGAAGAATTGATAGTATAGGAAAGGCAAAACAGTTACGTAAAGAGATCAACATTTCAATGTGATCTTTTTCAAAAATAAATAAAGGAGTGATTTTTGTTGCGTTTAAAGGACAAAGTTTGTATTGTAACAGGTTCAAGTTATGGGATTGGTGAAACGATTGCTGAAAGATTTGCTGAGGAAGGGGCAAAAGTAGTCATTAACTCAAGAAGCCTAGAGCGGGCAAGTAAAACAGCTTCAAAGTTAAAAGAAAAGGGGTATGATGTTATTCCAGTAGCAGCCGATATGTCTGTAAAAAAGTCAGCCAATGCATTAATGGAAAAGACGATGGAGAAGTTTGGGAAAATTGATGTTGTTGTAAATAATGCAGGAATAAATCGAATTGGGCCCGCATTGGAAATAAGTGAAGAAGATTGGCGAGCAGTCATAGATACGAATCTGACAGGTGTATTTTTTGGTTCACAAGCAGCAGGGAAACATATGCAGGCTAGTGGAGGATCGATTATAAATATGACATCAGTATTCGGACAAGTTTGTGTCCCGATGAGAGCAGCATATAGTTCTTCAAAACATGGAATTATTGGTTTGACAAAGGTGCTTGCTGTTGAATGGGCAGAAAAAAATATTCGTGTCAACGCTGTCGCACCTGCTTACATCAAAACACCATTAGATGAAACAGATCAGGATGTTGGCGGTTACGGGGACGATGATGTCGTAAGACGTACACCACTAAGACGTTTCGGCACTACGAAAGAAGTCGCAGATGTCTGTTTATTTTTAGCATCTGATGATGCAAGTTATGTGACAGGATCAACCTATAATGTTGATGGTGGTTGGGTTGCGTACGGAGGATGGTAAAAAAGGAGGGATTTAATGGGTGTTAAATTATTTAAAAAAAAGAAATATTCCTTCGAAATATTAGATGGAACGATAGGGGATGGAAAGGCGGAAATCACTCGTTTTGTTACAGACGAAATTTCTCCTACTCTAGGCGGTGGTATTGTAAAAATGGAGAAATGTAAATTTCCATGGACAGTGCGTTATGATGAGATTTTGTATATAACAGAAGGTGAAGTAATCATAGAAGCAAATGGAGAAAAAATGTTTGGAAAAGAAGGAGATTCATTTTTTATAGAAAAGGAAACATCTATCGTTTATGAGGCTACATCACGAGGTGCTTTTATGTTTTCGTTGTACCCAGCTAATTGGAACAAAAATTAGTTTAAATGTTGCTGCGTCTATTATAGATGCAGCAACTCAAGCAAATTTTAGATATTAAATTATTTGATATTTTTGTAGTGTTGAAGAAGGCATCTTTTTTCAAATCAAATTTGTGCATTTTATATATTCAAATATTTCAACTTTCTTTTTAAAAAAGTCAAAGAGTTTGCACAGAATAATCTAATTATTA
Source organism: Pueribacillus theae (assembly GCF_003097615.1). Lineage (NCBI taxonomy): Bacteria > Bacillati > Bacillota > Bacilli > Caryophanales > Bacillaceae > Pueribacillus > Pueribacillus theae. The sequence continues at coordinate 17,728 of NZ_QCZG01000050.1, read as the reverse complement.
TGTATATTAAAACTCCTTAAGTGCTTTTCAGTTGGTGATAAGTGTCAAATGAAGGGACCACTCAAAACTGCAAGTAGCCCAGTTTTTAACTTAATAATGGAAGGATGAATAGTATGAGTATTGTGATTTTAATTGAACTCATTATTTACTTTGTGGCAATGCTATTAATTGGAGTCTATTTTAGTCGAAAAGAGTTAGGATATGATGATTATCATCTGGGTGGTAACAAACTTTCAGGTTGGGTTTTGGCTTTTTCTGAAAGATCTACTGAGGCGTCTGCATGGTTACTACTGGGAGCTACAGGTTTTGCTTTTTCGACTGGACTTTCTAGTATATGGTTGTTTATCGGGATGTTAGGTGGAATCATCGTCTCTTGGTTATTTTTAGCTAAAAAATTTATGGAAGAGAGAATAAAATATAATGTTCTGACGCTACCTGATTATTTATCTGCTAGATTCCCCAAACACGGAAATTTAATCAGGGCAATAGGAGCATTAATCATTATTCCTTTCTTTACCTTCTACGTTGGTGCCCAATTTGGAGGAGCAGGTAATACTTTAGAGCAAACAATGGGGATTCAGTCTTTAACGGGCATTCTTGTAATAGCAGCCGTAGTAATTATATATGCATGTTTGGGTGGCTTCTTATCTGTTGTTTGGACAGACGCCATTCAAGCCATTTTAATGGTACTTACACTCGTTGTTTTGCCGATTGTTGCGTTGTTCAAAATTGGAGTAGAGGATCTATCCATTATTGATGCACTTGTTCAAGCTGGAAATGGAGTGAATTCTTGGACAGGGGGTGTAACAGGATTTGCTGTCGGAATCCTCATCTATACAAATCTATCATGGGCTTTTGGTTTTTTGGGGGGACAACCGCATATAAGTGCAAGATTTATGGCGTTAAGAAGTGAAAAAGATGTGAAAACAGGTAGAAATGTTGCGATTACTTGGGGCGTATTGGCATATGGTGGTTCATTTTTAATTGGGATAACAGGGATAACATTATACGGTTCTGGAAATGTTGAGAATGTTGAAATGATCTTACCAATTATGCTCACTGATTTACTTCCAGTATGGTTAGTTGGAATCTTACTTTCAGGTATTCTTGCAGCCATTATGTCAACAGCCTCTTCACAATTATTAGTCGTTACTAGTTCTATAAGTGAAGACGTTTTACACAAAATTATGGGTCTGAAATTGACTGAAAAACAATTTGTCGTGATTTCACGTATTACTGTGATAATTGTTGGAATCATTGGTCTAATATTCGGGCTTATGTCTAAATCCTTAATTTATGTTGTTGTTGGATGGGCGTGGGCAGGAGTTGGAAATAGCTTTGGTGCTGCAGTTCTTTTAACCTTCTTTTGGAAACGGGTATCCGGTGCCGGAATCATTGCTGCACTTCTAACAGGCTCTATTAGTACGATAATATGGATTAGTACGCCTCTCGAAGATATCTTTACTTCCCGTGGAGCAACATTAGTTCTTGCATTATTAGCAGGTGTTATTATAAGTTTGGCTATTCCAGACAAAAAGGACTTTTCAACGGAAAAAGAGGAAGGAATAAAAACAATATAATAAGGGATTGTTCAGAAAAAACCTTAAAGCTGAGGTGTTCAAAATAGGAATAGACAATGCTGACCTATTAAAGTACCATTCATCTAGAAGCTATTGGCTTGAAAGTAGCGGGGATGATTTAACACCCCGACCTAGGTTGAATGAGAAAATAATTGTTGACGTCGCTATTTTAGGTGCGGGCTATACTGGTTTATGGACTGCCTATTATTTATTGCTTCAAAATCCTTCGTTAAAAATAGCAATAATTGAGAGGGAAATCACTGGTTTTGGCGCTTCTGGAAGAAATGCCGGATGGTGTTCACCAAGGTTTTCAGTTACCCCACCTGTAGCTATTGAACGATATGGGAGTGAGAGAGCTAGGGAATTACAATTAACAATGTTCGATACAGTTAATGAGGTTGAACGTGTAATTCAGATCGAAAATATGAATGTAGATTGGAAAAAAGCTGGTTTTTTAAAGGTAACGTTAGGAGAAAATTTACTCTCTCAATTAGAAAATGAGATGAAAACATATCGGAAACTTGGTTTAGAGAATTATTATCAACTTTTAAGCAAAGAGAAAACAGATGAACGAATTCATATTCAAGGTCTTAAAGCTAGCATACTAACGAAAGTTTCAGCCGTTCTTCATCCAGGTAAATTAGTTAGACAACTAGCACGAATCGTTGAAAGGCGCGGAGTAAAAATATATGAGCAGACGGAGGTATTAGATTTTATAGAAGGTGAATCGATGAAACCCCCGAAATTGCTTTTAACTGAGGGTGCTGTTAAAGCGGACGTAGCAGTTATTATAGCTGGAGAGGCATATCTTAGTCAGATGACAAAATTTCGTCGTCGTATTATTCCAATGTACTCTTCTATGATATTAACTGAACCTTTATCAGAGAAGCAGTGGTCTACAATTGGTTGGGAAAATCGAGAGACAGTAGGGTCAAATACTTTAGCTCAAGATTATTTACAGCGAACCGTTGATGGGCGAATTCTTTTCGGAGTAGGAAACGGGGGACCATATCGTTATTCATCTAAAATTAAAGATTCTTTTGATACTTATGGGCCAGTTATTGAATGGTTAAAACAAAGGGTAATCAAATGGTTTCCTTCAATTTCAAGGGATCAATTTACACATGTGTGGGGAGGGCCTATAGGTGTAACTAGTGATTGGACTCCTAACTTTCAATATGATAAACGAACGCGAGTTGCAAAAGCTTTTGGATATTTTGGACAAGGTGTGTCTACCTCGAATTTGGCTGGTCGAATTCTCAGTGATTTAATTACTGAAAGGAAAACTCTTTTAACTAATTTACCGGTGGTGCAACATTCTTCTCCGAAGTGGGTGCCGGAGCCGTTTCGTTGGATCGGAGCTCGATTTATACAATCAGAAATTGAACGGTTAGATAAAATTTCAGATTTAAAGGGAATAGCACCAAAAGGAACTTCGTTTGCGGAACGATTAATTCGTCACTAACTATGTAGATAAGTTTGTGCTAGAAGGTTTAAGGAAAATAAGGTTCCGATAAGTTGGAACTATTCAAAAATTCAGTTCCTTGTTGATCCCGAGATCATGGAAAAACAAGTACGAAGCAAATATATGGATTCGAGCGATAATACAGATAAAAAATTAAAACTATCACTTTCACAAAAGTAATAATTGACCTAAAATGAAGCACTTCGTTTAAGAGCCAAGGCGAATTGACTTGACTCTTAGACGACATTAGCTCGGTTAGTTCACGCTAGGATTAAAAATATGAACAGACAGAATTAGAAGAATACCACGGAAATCTAAATTTCAAAAACTTAATTAGGTCTTATGCCGTAAATAGAGGTGCTTATTTTGGATTTCAATAAAAGGATCAAAGAGTATATACGTGTAAATAATTTGAGAGCTCAATATATTGAATTTAACAATTCTTTTCATACTTTTGAAGCAGCAGCAAGTGAAGTTAAAGGCTCAGTCAACGAGTTTGTTAAAAATATTTGTATGATTGGCGAAGTTGGACAATTGATTGTAGCCATTGTTAAAGGAGAAGATAGAGTAAGTATATTAAGGGTAAGCAAAGTTTTAAACATTAGCCATCCTCGTTTAATTACTAAAAAAGAAGTATTAGAAGCTACGGGCTATCCTGCAGGTGCTGTTCCATCTTTTGGGTTTGAAGCTATCTTTTTAATTGATAAAAAGGTTACAGAATTAGAGTTTGTCTATACAAGTGGGGGCTCCTTTAACTCATTAGTAAAAATCCACATAAGAGAGTTACTAAAAGCTAATAAAGGGGTTGTTAAACGAATAAGAGAATGAGTAATACTATTGGTAAATAATTGAAAAACCTAGTGTAAAAAGCACATTTAATTTTTTACATCTATTTTTTGCTTTCGTGTTATTTTCGGTTTATTATTAGGACCTCTTGTTGTTAACAAAATAGAAAAAAGAATTAGTGCGATAATACCTATTAGTTGCCATAAAGACAGTTATCTCCAAAGAGTGTTACACCGATTATAATTGCTACAGCTGGTTCAATCGTTGAAAGAATAGATGCACGACTCGATTCAATATAGGAAAGCCCATTATGTATAAAGAATATAAGCAAGACAAGTTGGAATTAAGACCAAGCCAGAATATCTCTTAAAACTTCTGCTCTCAAAATCAACGAATTCTTTTTCGATAATATCACGGATGGTGTCATAAATAAACTAGCAAATAGAAATGAGTAAGTGGTAATGGTTAAGGTAGGCTACTTTTCTGTAACATATTACCTAAAATACTATAAAGCGCTTAAAAAAACCTGAGTAAAGACCAGCAACTAAAACGTAAAATGTGATGTTCACTTGCAAATTTTAAGAAAACCGACAGCTAGGCTACATCCTAAAATTGTTAAAAAAAGAGCTATTCTAGTTAAGTATTCTTAAAAAAAGACGGGACATCACAGTAAGCTTATTGTTGGTTTATAGGGATAACCTTCTTACAAGTTTTTAAATTCGTTCTATTCTATAAGTATTTTAAGTGCTTAATCAATCAGTTTGCTATAGAAATTTTGATTTTTTCCAAATCACATAATTCCAATAAAATTTAAGAAGGTCTACCTAAATAGTTTAAATTAATTGACGAGGATGAATTATATTATCTGATGTATCAGATACCAACAAATTTATTTTTCTGGAAACATAAAAATTATTTATCCTTTGTTTTATACGTAGAGCGTTTTATCTGTACCATTATTAACTATAAAAGATGATCTAATTTTTAATATAATAGGTGCAATTTATCAAGGTTACAGTGATAAAATTTGGCAATTTACAATTATTGTAAGAACATACAGAAGAAGGGGGTAGAGTGGTGGCTAATAAGGAAGTAAACAAGGAAGAGGCATTACTTCGATATGACTCAATTGTTGTTGGCGGTGGATTGGCAGGACTGACTTCAGCGGCTTATTTAACGAAAAGAGGAAAAAAAATTTTATTATTAGAGAGAGGAAATCTAGGCGGTAGAGCAATCACCTTAAATGTGAGAGGATATAAAGTTAATTATGGGGCTCATGCTATCTATGGAAGAGATAAGTCAATTTTAAGATTGTTTCAACAAGACCTTGGTCTTAAAATTGATTGGAGGGATTTTACACCTGAGCGTGCAAAATATGATATCGGAAACGGATTGACAGTTATTCCAGCTAATCTTAAAGGATTATTTAATACAAAAAAAGTTAAAGGGGTAGACAAATTAAAATTTACCTTTGAGGTTTTTAAAACAATATTACAAGCACATAAAGGTGATTCAAATACTTCGATTCAAGAATGGATGGGTAAAAAAGGTATTACAGAAGATGTTGCTAACTTAATGTTAACATTAGCCTCGTCTAACTTTTTTACAAGTGAGCCAGAAAACATTCCTTCCGATGTATTTTTTACTTACTATCGACGCCTTTACAAAACAAAAAAGCCTGTCGCGTATATTGCTGGTGGCTGGCATTCATTAATTGAGGAATTTAGCCGTATCATTGAAGAGAACGGTGGTACAATTAAAACGATGGAAGCAGTTGAATCAGTAATTTTCCAAGACAGGGAAATTACTGGGGTTCAAACAAAAAATGGTAACTACCAAGCGAAAGATTTTATTTTTTGTATTCCACCGCGTGAATTAGTTAAAGTGTTTGCGAATAATGAGATTGTTAATATTTTAGACAAGTATGTTAATGCTGATCCGAGCTATGTCTTTATTTATGATGTTGCTTTAAAAAATCGCATCGATGTACCATACACATATGTTTACGATGAAAAAAATAAAATTTTTATAACAGATATATCTTATTACGATGTGGAATGTGTCCCGAAAGAAGGACAACTTCTCCAAGCAATTGGATACCTTAGTAATGATGAGATTGAAAATAAAGAGAAATTGGATGAAAAACTACAGATGATAGAACAATTTTATGATAAGCATTTTCCAGGTTGGCGTGAAAAACTTGTTTTTCCTCGCATTACAAAGAAAGCAGTTGCCCAAGAGATTAAGTGGAAAATGAATCAGCATCCAATGCCTTATTCTTTTGATAAATATCAAAACCTTTTTTTTGCAGGAGATTGGTGTGAAGGAGATGGTCAATTATCCGAATTGTCTTTTTCCAGCGCCTATCATTCATGCTACTTATTGCTGCAAAAAGAATACGAAAAAGTATAATAGAAGCTACTTTTGATTAAAAAAATGTGAATCATATAGATTTTAAAGCCGTGCAATATTTTGCACGGCCTAGATTTTATTCAAAGTTTAAACGTTCTTACCATATCGGCCATTTCATCTGCGAGACGTGTTAGAGCTTGGGCGGACGATGCGATTTCTTCCATCATGGCAAGCTGCTCCTCGCTTGCAGCGGCATTGTCTTGGCTTGTACGCGCATTTTCTTCAGCTGCCTCTTTAACAACGTTCACGCTGCTTACCATTTGATTGCTTCCAGCGGCAATTTGCTCGGCAGCCGTGGTTACTTCTTGGACTCTTGCTTCTACATCTTGGACAGATTTTTCAATTTTATGGAAAACATCACTTAATTCATTTGTTTTTGCCAATCCATCTACTGTTTTTTCTGTCCCTTCTACCATAGAATGGACTGCTGTTGATGTCTCTTCTTGAATCGTGCGGATAAGGTTCGTAATTTGAAGGGCTGAATCCGCCGATTGTTCCGCCAATTTACGCACTTCATCTGCAACGACCGCAAATCCCCTGCCTGCATCGCCGGCTCTCGCCGCTTCAATGGCCGCGTTCAAAGCAAGTAAGCTTGTCTGATCGGAAATGTCAGTAATAAGCGTCACAATTTTGCCGATTTCATTTGAGCGCTCCCCAAGTGTTTCAATGACTTTTGCCGTTTCTTTCACCGTGTTTTCAATCGAATGCATTTGTTCCACCACTTCATTCACCGTGCCAACCCCGTCCTTGCATGAAGTCGAGGCCTCTTCCGCAATCGTTGAAACCGATTCGCTGTTTGCAGCGATTTGCTGGATGCCTGCGGATATTTGATTAATCGTGACAACTGCCTCATTTACACTGTTTAATTGTGCTTCTGCACCAGATGCCATCTGTTCGCTTGAAGCAGCGATTTGTTCTGTTGCATTCGATGATTGCTCAGAACTTGCTGTCAGCTCTTGAGCTGATGCGGTGATTTGTTCTGAAGATTGGTTTACATTAAGTACTAAATTTCGCAATCCTTCTACCATCTTATTTGATGAAGCGACAAGCCGTCCAATTTCATCTTTTGCTTTCGTTTTTAAAGGTTTGCCGCTTAAATCGCCATTTGCCACCCGGTCAAGCCGATTGGCTACACGCAAAATTGGTTTGACGATGACACGAGCTGTTAGAAAAGCGATAATCATTCCAATAATGACAGCACAAGCAATTAAACTGATAATTAACTTTTCAACATTTGCAGCACTTTCAAGAATTGATTGTCCAGAGGCATTCATGCTTTTTTGATTTTCAGCAGCCAACGCTTTTAATTTGAATGTAAGCTGTACGGATTGTGGTTCTGCTTTCTCCAACAATTCCAATGTTTTGTCTGTACGGCCTTCCATAATAAACGTTGGAAGTACTGTTTCCTCAACATATTTTGACCATTCATCATTTAATTTAACGATGTCATCGATTGCCCTCTTTTCATTGGAACGGGCACCCGCATCCAGAAGTTCCTTTTTCAATTTTACGCTTTGGCTCGACAAATCCAAATACTGGGTCCGGTAAGTGCTTGAGTCATATAATATGTATGCTCTTAAAACAGAAACCCGTTCAGTAATGTTTTGTGCAAAATTGTCGCTTGCAACAAGCAGTTCTAGGTCATTTGAAACCATCCTTTTTACATCTTCATTTGAAGCGCGCATATTATAGTAGCTCAAAGATCCTAGCCCTGTCATGAGCAATAAAATAACGATAAAGCCCAAAAACAGTTTGTATTGTAATTTTTTCATTGTTAAAATTCCCTCCCATCTAGTACTATCGGCTGATATTGTCTTAATTTAAGTTAATTTGGTTAGATTAGAAAAAATTATCAAAAAAAGTATTGACCTAAAATATAAGCTGTTATATTATAAGGGCAACAAAGGTTAAATTGTATTATAACAGTGAAGCCTATGCAAAACCTCCAACTTACTGGAGGGAAAAATGAGAGGGAGTGGGAGTAAAATGGCAATTGATCCACAAGAAGTAAGAGAATTGGAAGAAAGCTGGGCAAATGACGAACGTTGGAGAGGAATTGAAAGGCCTTATTCTGCAGAGGATGTATTAAAACTAAGAGGGTCTGTCAAAATTGAATATACGCTTGCTAGAATGGGCGCAGAACGTCTATGGGACTTAATCAACAACGAGCCTTTCGTTCGTTCACTTGGTGCCTTGACGGGGAATCAAGCTGTTCAACAAGTGAAAGCTGGCCTTAAAGCCATCTACCTTAGCGGATGGCAAGTTGCGGCTGACGCGAACCTTGCTGGTCAAATGTATCCTGACCAAAGCTTGTATCCTGCAAATTCAGTACCCGCAGTAGTGAAACGCATTAATCAAGCGCTTCAACGTGCAGATCAAATTGAACATCTTGAAGGAAAAGACGACCGTTACTGGTTCGCTCCTATCGTCGCGGATGCAGAAGCAGGTTTCGGTGGACGTCTCAATGTATTTGAATTAATGAAAGCAATGATTGAAGCTGGAGCTGCCGGTGTTCACTTTGAAGACCAATTGGCTTCTGAGAAAAAATGCGGACATCTCGGTGGTAAAGTATTAATTCCGACAAAGAGTGCGATTCAAAACCTGGTTGCAGCTCGTTTGGCTGCTGATGTAATGGGTGTTCCGACGATTATTATGGCTCGTACGGATGCAAATGCTGCCGACCTAATCACTAGTGACGTGGACGAATACGACCATCCATTCATTCGCAAAGGCGAGCGCACAGAAGAAGGTTTCTATCGTACAAATGCCGGCCTTGATCAAGCAATTGCCCGTGGCCTAGCGTATGCACCGTACGCAGACCTTATCTGGTGTGAAACTGCTGAACCAAACCTTGAAGAAGCACGCCGTTTTGCTGAAGCAATTCATGAGAAATATCCGAATCAATTGCTTGCATACAACTGCTCACCTTCCTTTAACTGGAAAGCAAAATTAAGCACGGAAGAAATCGAAACGTTCCAAGAAGAAATTGCGAAAATGGGGTATAAATTCCAGTTCGTAACATTAGCTGGTTTCCATGCATTGAACAATTCAATGTTCGAACTTGCAAAAGGATACAGCGAGCGCGGCATGGGCGCTTACTCCGAGCTTCAACAGCGTGAATTTGCAAATGAAAAATATGGCTACGAGGCTACTCGCCACCAGCGTGAAGTTGGAACTGGCTACTTCGATGAAGTGGCACAAGTTGTTTCAGGTGGAACAGCTTCAACTACTGCGCTTGCAGGTTCAACAGAAGCAGAACAGTTTTAATTAAAAACAATCATTTTACTAAAGCCTTAAAGGGTTTGTTCCTTTTAAGGCTTTTCTGTTTGGGAAATAAATAAATTTCCGAATAAGATTGAGTGCTGTATCAAGTTCCACTATACTTACTATGTAGAAATACGGTTAGGAGGAAAATGATGCGCACTTTGCCGAAAGAAACACTTGATCCAAAAGCTTTAACCGTTTGGAGAATTAGAGGGATAATTAGCAGTTTAATTTTTGCGTTGATCCCACTTATATATATCACGATTGCGGCTATAGGTTTTTTGCCGATCCCTCCGAGTTGGGTCATTGTTATCATCCTATTATTAATTATTTTTCAAGCAGTTTCTGCTATTGCTTTCATTCCTTCGCTTCGTCTTCGCTATTGGCGTTATGAAGTGACAGAGCATGAAATTGATTTGTACCGTGGGATTTTCATCCGTACAAGGACGCTCATTCCAATGACGCGGGTGCAGCATGTCGATACAAGGGAAGGCCCGCTGTACCGGCATTACAACTTGGCGGCAGTTGTCATTTCTACAGCAGCAACACAACATGAAATACCTGCCCTCTCAAGCGAGATTGCAAATGAATTGAGAGATCGCATTTCAGAGCTTGCACTGGTGGTGGAAGATGATGTTTGAACGCCAACATCAACATCCGGCACTAATTTTGCTTTCACTGATTCAATCTTTAAAGGAAATGCTAATTCCAATCATATTTTTAATATACTCTGCTTTGAAAGATGATACATCCCAGTGGTGGCCTCTAATTGGGTTTTTCGCTCTTATCTTGTTTGTTCTTACTTCAAGTTTTCTTCGCTGGCTTCGTTTTTATTATGATGTTACAGAGAGGGAAGTTCGTATTGAATATGGCATTTTCACCCGGAAACGGCGTTATATTCCTTTTGAACGTATTCAGACCATCAATTTGACGCAAGGGATCATCCACCGAATGTTTGGGCTTGTAAAGTTGCAGATTGAAACAGCGGGAAGCGGTGATGAGCCGGAAGCACAGTTACAAGCGCTTTCCCGAGACAAAGCTGAGCGGTTAAGGGAATGGATACGCGCGCAAAAAGAAAAAAGCAATATTGATGCTTTCATTGAAGAAAAAGATAAAAAAGAGCAATTAAATGAAGAAATTGATTATGAATTTAAACTGTCAAAAAAAACTTTGATTATCGCAGCTTCCACTTCCGGGGGATTTGGTGTTTTATTTTCATTTATCGGTGCTCTTTTTACACAGATTGATAATTTGCTGCCGGAGAATTTTTTCAGCGGAATGTTGGATGCGCTGATTTCGTTAAGTATCTTTTTTATCGTGATTGCCATATTTTTTGTTGCGTTGATTGCCTGGCTCGTTTCAATCGTCAATACGGTATTTAAATTTGGCGGATTTGTTCTAAAAAAGAAGCGGGACGAGCTACAAATTGAAAGAGGGATACTGGAAAAAAGGCAAGTGACCATTCCGATAAATAAAGTTCAAGCGGTAAGAATTGAAGAGGGATTGTTTCGGCAGCCATTTCAACTTGCGGCGATATATGTTGATATTGCAGGTGAGAGCGGTTCGGAAAGCGATCTTTCAACTGTGATCAACCCTCTTATCCATAAAAAAGACGTTATGGCATTTTTAAATCATGTCTTGCCAACATTTGCTCAAGAGATTCCATTCCAATCTGTTCCGAAACGTTCCAGAAGAAGATACATCATTCGAAGCACGTGGTTCTACATTCCATTAATAGGTGCAGCTTTTTGGTTCTTGCCTAAGCAATTTGCGATTGCCTCTTTGCTGCTTTTGCTGTTTGGCATTGTGAGCGGCTGGCTTAAGCATCGTGATGCGGGTTGGTTTCTTAAGGAGAGAACGATTGGAGTACGATTTCGGAGATGGGGAAGAACAACGGTATTGACTCATAAAAAGCGCATTCAATCATTTGAAAAAGATGAGTCCTTCCTTCAAAGAAGAAAGAAACTGGCGACGTTTCATATTTCGGTTTTAGGCGGTTTGTTTGGGAACACATTTACTGTTCAAGATATGGAATTAGAAAAAGCTGATGATCTGTTTCACCAGCTTCGAAGAAAACGTATTTAAATTGCGCGTTCAAAAAGGAGGACAAAAAGAGCTGAGAAGTTCGAGGAAGCAAAGTTCTGAGACTTGCACAGGAAGTGCTGGTTTCTGCGTTGTGCACAGGACGTGCACGTCTATAGCAGAAGAACCTTCCCGTTTGAAGGATGCGTGAGTACCGCAAGAACGAAGCTGGCGAAGAAATTCGACAGCTTAAGATGTTCGACTAAAAGCATCACTTCCTGTGATAACGTCGAACTGGCTCATCCTGTGAGCCTCCGGACTTTTTGAACAACCTTTTAAAAAAACCCGATAAGCAACCCTGCTGCGACAAACAGAATAAACAAGCCCCAAATAATTTTTTTCAGTAGCCGGCTATTTATTCTTCGTTTGTTCTTCCATCGAGTTGGATTGAAAGACGGTTCGCTTACATCGCGGGCTTGGCGCATTTCAATGATAGGCATATATCTCTTTGCCTTATTTAAAATAATTGGGCCAAGTGCCAAGCCGGTAATAAAGCCAAATAAGTGGGCGATAATGTTAATATTTGGCGTCACAAACGTCATAATTAAACCGACAACTAAAATTGTCATGACAATTTGTGAATTGATGCGATCGATCAGATCTTTTCGGAACATGGTCATATAAAGATAAATGCCAAACAATCCATAGATTGAACCAGACGCCCCTAATTGTGTATAAAAAGGATCTTCAAGCCAGTACGTGACTATATTTGCAGTAATGCCCATTACCAAGTAACTTACGATAAATTTGACCTTGCCTAGCATTTGTTCCAATGCAGGTCCGAATAAATAGAGAGAGAACGAATTAAATAACACGTGGGGAAAAGACGCATGCAAAAAGATGGGTGTAACCAACCTCCAATATTCTCCTTGTTCGATAAGCCCGTTTTGCCCAACTCCCCAATACAAAACGGTACTTTCTCCGCCTGGGAAAAAGTTAATGGTTAAAAATAAAATAAAGTGAAGCACGATGAGCCCGGATACAATTGGATAAAATCGCAGGAAGGATCGAAGTGATTCATGACGAATGAACATAAGGGAAATCACCTTCTTTTATCAAAGACTTAACGAGAAAAATAATCTTACTTTTTCATCATACCTCTTAATGAAGAAAAAACAAAGGTTCTAAATATAAGTGTATGAGGGCAGCAAAAAGTTAGAAGGAGACGCGTTCCTATGATTATTGGAATAGGGCTGGATATCATTGAAATGGAACGGATTCAAAGAGCCGTCGAAAGAAAGGGGAAATTTGCCGAACGGATTTTAACCTCATTTGAACAGGAACAGTATAGCCAATTTCCGCCTCAACGACAAATCGAGTTCCTGGCAGGGAGGTTTGCGGCAAAAGAAGCCTATGCAAAAGCAAGGGGCACAGGTATTGGCAAGTTAAGCTGGCAAGACATTGAAGTAAAAAGTATAAATGGAAAACCTGTTATCACTTCACCAAATCATGAAAAAATCCATCTATCCATTACGCACACAAAAACAATTGCGGCTGCCCAAGTGATCATCGAAAGCTTGTCATGCTAGTCAGCATATTGCCCAAAGCCTTGCGTAGCATAGGGGATAGAGGGGGCTAAGAATTATTTAGCCCCAATTTTAGCCCCAGCTAATGTGTTGCTAAAGTCAATGACAGCTTGATTTTCAAATTCTTGTAATGGATGAGCATAAACTGAATTTATCATCGCTGGCGTGTTACCGAGTCGGTCAGCAACAATCTTATCAGGTGTGCCCTGATTGATTAATACGGTTGCATGAGTGTGCCTTAAACCATGTGGTGTGATTCTTTTTATAGCGAGCTTTTCTTTTTTCGCGTATTGATAAATTTTAGAAAAAGCCGAATTTATTGTATTAGAAGCTATCGGAGTCCCGAATCTTGATATAAATACAAAGTCGTTTTCTTTATCAAGGATTAAGCCTTTTGAAAACATAATCTCTATACAATGTTTTTGGTAGAAGCGAAGCTGCTCTAAGAAGAAGGATTCAATGTAGCCAAATTGACTTGTTTATCCATTGTTATTCCAGATACTTACAAACACCAATAGTGCAGAGTCGGAGTTTATTTTTTCCATTCGGGCATATNCGAGTGGAGATCTTACGCACGGTTAAACCTATTTACCAAATTTATCCAGAATTTGGGCGTTAGGATGGCACTCCCTCTGTAAGAATATTCAATCTATACCTGCTTTAAAGGTGTGTTTACTATTCGGTGTAAATTAAGTGATATGAAATTTCGAGAATAAGCGAGTATTCAAGAGATATTTTAACTTTATTGAAGGAGGATAATATAAAAAATGATAAAAGAAGCTATTGAATACATTGTTGGGTTAGGGAATACGAAAATTGAGGATTTGAATGGACAAACTTATTCTACGCAAAAGGTGCACTTAATTGAGAACCCTACTGCACAACCAATTCAAGTTAGAAGTCTTTCTGGTTTAATTGAATATATTAAGTCAGATTCTGATTGGGAAGAAGATTTAATGATTCACGTTCAGTCTCCAACAGAGGTAGAGTGCTTTAGTTCATTTAATGGCGATTACAATCGAAATGTTTTTATCAAAGCAAGTGCAATGCTTCCAGATTATGTTTTTGGTCGCTGGTATGATACTGAAGAATTTAATATTAAACTTCAATCCTGCTTTGTTGCCAATAAAGTATAGAGAGATCATGTTAAAGGTAGTTGGAAACATAAAAGAGGAAGCAGTAAATACGATCGGCGATGATGGTGTTTCCCAGGCTGTTGTTGCAAAAACAGGAGTGGCCACCGTCGCTAATGTAAAAGTGCCTAACCCTGTAATCTTGGCACCTTACCGTACATTTGTTGAAGTAGCACAACCTGAGAGTGATTTTATATTCAGGATGCAGTCAGGTCCAAAATGTTCTTTGTTTGAATCGGATGGTGGCTCGTGGAAACTTCAAGCTATGAAGGATATTAAGACATATATTGAAGCAGAATTAAAGGAAAAAATCCAAGAAGGCAAACTTGTAATAATCGCTTAATCATTAAGTAAAAGTGCCCTCATTCAATTCAGAGGGAGGACACTTTATTTAAACGGAATAACATGAAGTCGTTTTAAGCAAGAATTGGAGAGGATAATCATGCCGGAATTGGATGACAAGCATGTTGAGATTATCGCTAGAACAAGCCCGAGGTCACTCGATAGGCTTTTTTATTATCCAACAATAATAGTGACAAATCCGATAAAAGGACTATAATTAATCTTGGGGAAATAAGAAGAAAGAACTACGATTGACGGATCGCCGTGTGCGATGAAAGTCGCCTGCACGGTGAAGGCTCGTTATAAAACCAATAGGTATAAGACGAGAATAGCGTAGATAAAAGTGATTTGGGAAATGCGATTGTGACAGCAGAGACCAACTTGAATTCAGTAGTGACGAGTACAGATGGTTCAAATGTTAATTCGGATAAGCAATGGGTAACAGAAAGCGTTCGTACGCAGTATGCTTCTTCTATTGAAGCTGCTAAATTAACTATTAACAATCCTAATGCAACACAGAAACAGGTCGATGACAGTATTACAGAGTTGGCAAACGCAACACAAACTTTCAACAACAGCAAGCAGTTAGGTACAAAAGGTGATGTAAATGTAAGTAGTGCATCAAATTCAACTGGATCAATGATTCATGTTTTACTTGGTGGTACTCCTATTCCATTGCCGAATAATCAAGACTTGAATGGTGTAACTGTAACTGGAGCAAATACAATATTTACAGTACAACATGCAGGTCAGTACGAACTGTCTTATGACATTCATTTAACTGCTGCTATGCTAGTCAGTTCTCGAATAATTGTTAATGGAGCTTCAGTTTCGTCTACTGTTGATTCACCAAGTATCTCAAAAAGTGATTTTAATGGGTCAGCGACTGTATCGTTAGCTGCTGGTGACAAAATAAATTTACAACTTTACGGGTTAATTGCGGCAGTTGCTCTTGATTCAGCTAACCCGACTACACTAACCATCAAAAAAATCAACTAAACAATTTAGAGAAGAGGGCTTCCGTTTATGGAAGCTCTTTTTCTTGAGAGATCAGAAAGTATAAAATTTTGGGTCTACCACGGTCACTTTGGCTGTGGTATTTTCAATTTATGGAGATACTAAGTATCCGGCAATAGGAAGCAAGACGTTGGATAGTAAAAGTAAAAAAAACGTTACGTCGTCAAACATGGGAGAACGAGTTATGGCGGGTGGTAAAAAAGATCCTCTCGTTTGTCCGCATTGCGAATGTTACTATAGAATACATAGAATACAAGGGAGAAGTGAGTCTTGAGGATGGAAAACTAGAAATATAAAAGTAGCCTTATGCCCAATAACAAAAGCATATTTAGAAAGGGCGATTAACAATCTCACCGGTATCCAGGCATCGAAAAAAAGCAAGAAAAAGAAGAGAGCCACCAGCTTAAAGCAGTCCAAGAAACAGAGCGTCAGCTATGTCTGTTTCGTGTGTCATGAAAAAGAAGAAATTCTTTTAAGTGTAGTTGGGGATTTTGATTTGATGGATGATGGTGATCCAACAACTCCTCCTATGTTTTCATGCGAACAATGTGGAGGAGAAATGTACCCTGAGTATTATAAAGGAGTACATGGCATAGAGTACAAATTATCGGATGTTCTCTAAAAAAGGACCGGGCCGCTTTTTGCCCGGTTTTTCTTAAAGATAAGAAAGTATAAAATTTTGGGTCTACCACGGTCATTTTGGCTGTGGTATTTTAAATTTATGGAAACAAACATACTTAGACAAATCTTTTTTGATAAATATCAACACTGGGAAGCATTCAAGAAAAAACACGGAGCTAAAATTCGTCCAAACGTTATCAAGGAGGTTGAAAAATTTCGTGATTGTGGGGACATTAAAAAGGGATTTAAGCTTTTTGTTTGTGAAGGCTGCCACGATGTACGAAAAGTACCTTACCGTTGTAAAGGTCGCTTTTGTACCACGTGTTCTATAGGTGAGAGTGAAAAGTGGAGCAGGTTGCTGACCGAAGATGTTCTTCAAGTAAATCATCGACATGTGATAGTTACGATCGATGAAGGATTACGAGATGTTTTTCTTCTTCACCGACATTTGTTAAAAGATTTAATGGACGCAGCGGCAAGATTATTAACAGATTTCTTCAAAAAGAAAGCAAAAGTAACACCTGGAATCATTGCAGGACTTCATACTTTTGGTTCCAGAATTAACTTCAATCCACACGTTCATATGCTGGTAACAATGGGTGGGTTGACAGAAAAAGGAGAATGGAAACAGTATGATTTCCTGCCATTTGCGATGCTTCGTAAACAATGGCAGACCATTGTATTAAAGCTCATTCGGAAAGGAGTAACAGAGAAGGAAAAGAAAAAAATTCAATCAAGACTACAAAAGGCCTACTCAAAGAATGGGGAAGGTTTCTATGTCTATGCCCCAAAACAGAGAGGGAAGGTGAAGGAACAGCTACGCTATATTGGTCGTTATATTCGTCGACCAGCGATTGGAATCAATCGTATCGAGGACTATGATGGTCAATATGTTACATTTAAATACCATGATAAAACCGAAGGCAAAGAGAAGTGTGAAAAGGTAACGGTAGAGGAATTCATTGCACGGTTAATCCGTCATATTCCGGATGAGCAATTTAAAACGATTCGACACTACGGGATGTATTCAAGAAGAATTAAAAATCTTTGTAAAAAGGTACTAAGTGTTTGGCAACAGGAAGCAAGACGTTGGATAGTAAAAGTGAAGAAAACGTTACGTCGTCAAACATGGAGAGAACGAGTTATGGCGAGTGGTAAAAAAGATCCTCTCGTTTGTCCGCATTGCGAATGTTACTATGAATACAAGGGAGAAGTGTGTCTTGAGGATGGAAAACTAGAAATAAAGGTAGCCTTATGTCCAATAACAAAAGCATATTTAGAAAGGGTGATTAACAATCTCACCGGTATCCAGGCATCGAAAAAAGGAAAGAAAAAGAAGAAAACCACCAGCTTAAATCAGTCCAAGAAACAGAGCGTCAGCTATGTCTGTTTAGTGTGTCATGAAAAAGAAGAAATTCCTTTAAGTGTAGTTAGGGATTTCGATTTGATGGATGATGGAGATCCAACAACTCCGCCTATGTTTTCATGCGAACAATGTGG